>PWNW01000187.1 GCA_003557605.1 Spirochaetaceae bacterium | reverse complement strand
TCAAATCCTCTGCATTCAAAGAGTCAAGACGTATTGCGCCGGATACAGTGGTATGTTTCATCACAGGAGCAGAGACGTGTTCAGCCCGTATGGATCCCGAAACAGTCTTCACCTCAAGGGATCGAGCAAATGATTCAGGAAGATGGACCTTCAAAAACATGTTCTCAGACCGCTGACGAAAGTTCAGGATATTCAGCCTTGAAGAAATCCTTCTCTTTACCTCAACCTCGACATGATTTCCCCTTGATGATACATCCAGTGAATATGAAGTGCTTGATCTGCCTGTCAGTGAGAACTCAGCTGCAGTTCCGGCCGTCGGCACTATTTGTACCGATGGAATATCGGTACTGATGCTCAGCATGTCATAGGATCCTGCGGGAACACGTGCCTGCTCTGCAATGTTTCTCATCGGTGAGAACATCGGAAGAACCCGGAAGGGGATAAAAAGCATTGCAAATACTACTATAACAATTAGATACATGTATGTTTTTTTTGTCATGGTTTTCCTCGAAAAACAGGCCTGTCATTTCAGACAGGCCCTTGTTCGGTTCAGGTCGGTCTAACGGTTCTCCCGAAAGCGCCGTTCCCACTCCTTTTCCTTATCCTGCTGCTCATCAAATATTTTCCCCTCCATTCCGGTAACCTTTCTTTTCAAATTATCAAATTCGCGCTTCAGGTCATTCACCGTACTGCTTCGGGTTTCCCGGTATCTGGAAGAAATATCTTCCTCATAATCTCTGAATCTTCCCTCAGGTTCGGCTGGTACTACCAACGCAGCCAGCAGGTATATGATGATTATCGGGGCAAATCCCGTCGATAAAGCCAGTAAAATCACTGCAAGCCGAATCGGTCCGACCGGCAGGTCTTTCCAGTCCGCTATTCCCTGGCATACGCCGAACACCTCACCCTTCCGGGAACGGTACAGACGATTGCCGTTATATGCTGCTGCCATCATGTCTCTCTCCTGTTTTCATATCTGTCCCTGTTCATCAGGGTTTCAAGGTTGTCAATACGGCGGCTCAGGTCCTTCAGCCCCTGATACACCTCTTCGATGATTTCCAGTTCATCGTCCTTCAACGTGTTCTTCCTCTTGAGTTCATCTGCCCTTCTCATTCTCATAAGAATAATCAAGGTAACACAGATGACCGGCAGGCCGATCACGATAAATACTATAGGTACCGCCTCATGCATCATAACTTACTTCTCTTTGTTCTTTGGTTTCCGTGCTTCCTTAAGCGCCTTGAGCTCATCCTCAACTACGCTCTCCGATTCCATCTTGTAAAACTCATTCTCCAGCTCAGGAGCTGCTCCAAACCCGGCCATTTCAGCATCTGCTTCCATCCGCTCAATCCGGCTCTCCAGTTCAGTAAACCGCTCATAGGACTTCACTCCAGATGCTCCCTTGATGGTTTGCTTCGCCTTGATCTGCTCCTTCGCATGCACCCCGCGCTGCACCAGCAGCTTGTGCTTCTGCCTGACGGTCTGCAGCTTCTCTTCTATCTGCACGATGTTCTGCCGGCACTCTGCTATCAGTTTATCATACTGCTGCAGATCTGCGTCAACTGCTTCTCGGTCCTGCTCGCTCTTGCGCTTCTCTATCAGCGCTTCCCGGGCCAGATCATCACGTCCCCGGTCCACAGCCAGTTCCGCCCGCTCCTGCCACCGGGAAATCTTCTGCTCTATGTCCTTGATCTGCCGTTCTGCTTTTGCTTTCGCAGCCATCTTCTCTGCACAGGCAGACTTCAGTTCAATCAGGGTATCCTCCATCTCCTGCATCATCAGCTTGATCATCTTCTCTGGATTCTCCGCCTTGTCCAGCAGGGAATTAATGTTGGCTCCTACAATGTCCTTAAATCGGGTAAATACTCCCATGGTTTCCTCCGTATGCCCCGAGGGGCTCGTTTGTTTTGTCTGTACCAACTATAAAGCAATTCCCGTGCCAACTTTTTTTCCGCATCACTGCACCCCTCTTTGGTCTCTCACACCTCAGCACCCTGGCCTTTTTACCCATTTGTGGTATAATTGCCCAATGAGTGAACAGGGACATCTGCAGAGACCTCTCAGCGAGAGTCTTGGTGAATCAGAGGGTTTTATTGATTTTCAGCAGCAGCTTTCCCGGGCGGCAAAGGTGGACCGGCCGGTGCTGATCATCGGGGAACGGGGAAGCGGGAAGGAAATGGCCGCTTCCCGCCTTCACTTTCTGTCGGAGCGATGGCAACAGCCGTTTATTACGATAAACTGTGCAGCTCTTCCCCAGAGCCTGATAGAGACTGAACTCTTCGGGCATGAGGCGGGGTCATTTACCGGAGCGCTTAAAACCAGAAAAGGGCGGTTTGAAGAGGCGAACCATGGTACGATCTTTCTGGATGAAATTGGACTGATTCCTCAGGAAGTTCAGGAGAAGATTCTTCGGGTAGTTGAGTACGGAACCTTTGAACGGGTCGGAAGCTCAAAGACCCATGAGGTGGATGCGAGAATTATCGGAGCAACCAATGCAGACCTGCCGAAACTCTGCAAAGAAGGGAAATTCAAGCAGGACCTGCTTGACCGGTTATCCTTTGAAGTGCTCTTCCTTCCCCCGCTTCGTGAAAGACGAGAGGATATTCTTTTCCTGGCAAACCATTTCATGAGCAGAATGGCTATGGAAATCGGCAGAGAGGAAGTTCCCGAACTCTCTGCCGAAGTTGCTCAGCAGCTGCTTGATTACCCTTGGCCCGGGAATATCAGGGAGCTGAAAAATACCGTGGAGCGGGCAGTATATAGGACTGACGGCCGGGTAATTGATTCGGTTTCATTTAATCCCTTTCATAACCCATATGCACCTCCCGATGCGGCTGAAACTGCCGGAGACCGCCAGGATGTTTTTGACGTAGGAAAGGCGGCGCTGCAGGACTTCACCGAGGTGAGAGAACGGACAGTGATTTTGTTTCTTCAGCGGGCGCTTCAGGAGGCCGAGGGTATTCAGCGCACCGCAGCTGAGCTTCTAGGGCTTACCTATGATCAGTTCAGAGTGCTGTACCGAAAGCATAAGGATCAGCTGAGCTGAAGGAATTTTCATCATGAGTACGTTGTATATGGTTGCTACGCCGATTGGAAATCTTGAAGATATTACCCTTCGTGCAATAAGCACATTGAAGCAGGCAGACGTCATAGCCTGTGAGGATACCCGCCGTACCGGACGGCTTCTTTCCCGGTATGAAATCAAAGCAAGGGTGATTGCTTGTCATGCAAAGAATGAAATGAACTCGGCCAAGGGTATCATTGGCCTGCTTCAAGAGGGAAAGAGTGTTGCCTATGTCAGTGATGCAGGAACTCCAGGGATCAGCGATCCGGGAAGCAGACTTGCAGGAGAAGTAAGAAAAGCAGGGTTCCCGGTAATACCGATACCCGGGGCATCTGCGTTAACTGCGCTGCTGAGCGTCTGTTCCTATATAGGCGGAAATGTGGTCTTTGCCGGGTTTTTAAGTCCAAAAGCAGGAAGAAGGAAGCGGCGCATCAACGAACTTCTTGCCCGGGAAGAGGGGTTCGTTATCTATGAGTCTCCCTTTCGTGTGGTAAAGACCCTCAAAGATATTGCGGATGCTGCTCCTGAACGGTTAGTCATGGTGGGACGGGAGATGACAAAGGTCCATGAGGAGTTTGTTGAGAAAACTGCCCAGGAGGCATACAAGGAATTCTCATCACGGGAGTCTCAGAAGGGGGAGTTTGTGATCTTTGTATCCCCTGTTGAGGGAAAAGGCTGTGATGACCATTAGAAAACTCTCCCGGCAGCGTGAAGATGCGGTGCTTCGGGGAGCGGTGAAAATCCTCAGGCAGCTGGAACAAGACGATCCGCCGGATCTGCGGTATGTATCAGATCTGTTCGAACTTCTGGAGAAAAACACGCTCCTTGATCATGCTGTTTTAGATATTCTTGAGAGCTGCAGGCTTCAGCTGAAAGATTCTGACTCTGAAATGCGGAAAGTAATCTATTCAGAGGCCCGCTATGCGTTGATGAAGCTTACCGGAGAGCAGGTGGGTGACTGGGATTTCCTTCAAGGCTGTGAAGCATCTGGAGAACGGCGGGAACTCCCCTTGTTTGTCTATGCTGACAGAGTCCGTTCTCCCTTCAACATCGGTTCAGTCTTCAGAACTGCTGAGTCATTTGGTGTGAAGAAGATTTTTATACATCCCTCCGGGGCTTCTCCGAATCACCCGCGCTCACGCAGGAGCGCTATGGGGTGCATTGACAGGATTCCCTGGGAATATGCCTATGAGGACCAGATTCCAAATCCGGTATTTGCTCTGGAGACGGGGGGAACATCAATAGAGGATTTTTCGTTTCCCAAGTCAGCTACAGTAGTAATTGGATCTGAAGAACTAGGGGTTTCTCCGAAGATGCTTGAAGCTGCAGACCGCAGTCTGGGAAGAGTAACTATCCCAACTTGTGGATCAAAGTATTCGTTAAATGTATCAGTTGCCTTTGGAATCCTTCTGCATAGATGGTTTCGTTCCCTCACATACACGCAGCCTGGTGAAAAGCCCGGCTGCGATCTGTAAAAGGTTTTTTTCTTCGGAAACTGCCGCAATCTGCCTACTTCTTCAAGGCACGCTCAATAGCAGGACGGTTAAAGCCGACAATCACTTCACTGTTTACGTCAATAACGGGAACTCCCATTTGTCCGCTCTTTTTTACCATTTCTTCAGCCTTTGCACGGTCCTGTGCAACGTTGAATTCAGTAAAGGCAATGTTGTTTTTTTTAAAGTAATCTTTTGCCATGTTGCAGTATCCGCATGTTGGTGTTGTGTAGATTGTTACAGCCATAGGGTATCTCCTTTTTCTCTTCTTTTATACATTATTAAAATAGTAATGTATTATGAAAAAGTCAAGTCCTTTCTAATTCTGCTGACGGGAGAGTTCATAGAGCCGTTTCAGCTTGTCTTCAATGATGCGGTTGATCGTGTCGGGGGGAAACAGTCCTTTTGCATTGCGTCTGCCCGCAGCCCGTTCAGTGAGTATCTGCATACCCTCATCAATTGTTTCCACCGGATAGATATGAAATGTTCTGCTTCCCATGGCATGGAGGACCCGGTTCGGCAGGATCAGGTTTCTAATATTTTTTCTCGGTATGATTACTCCCTGCCTGCCGGTAAGACCAAGGCGCTCGCAGATGGTAAAAAACCCGGTAATTTTTTCATTTATTCCGCCTACGGGCTGAATTTCGCCCATTTGGTTCACCGATCCGGTAACAGCAATATCCTGGCGGACCGGAAGATCTCCAATAGCTGAAAGCAGGGCAAACAGTTCGCTTGAAGATGCCGAATCTCCGTCAACTTCAGCATAGGACTGCTCGAAACAGATGCCGGAATACATGGAAAGCGGGAAGTTCCTGGCGTACATCTTCCTGAGGTATCCTTCAAGAATAAGCAGTCCCTTGTCATGGATCTCTCCTGATAGCCCTGCTTCATGCTCAATATTGACGATTCCTTCATTTCCTGGTGCTACCGTAGCAGTGATTACCGCAGGAATGCCGAAACTGTGGGTTCCTCGGTCAAGAACTGCAAGGGCATTTACCATCCCAACCTTCTTTCCGTCAAGATGAATCAGTATTTCTCCATTGAGAATCTGTTCCATGATCTTTGATTCAGCAAGCCCTGACAAGTACTGGCGTTCTTCCAAGGCCTTTACCACAGCTTCTGCGTCTACCACACTTTTTCCCATCTGGACAGCCCAGTAATGAGATTCCCTGACCGTATCTGCTATTCGGGAGAACTGGGTGCTCAGGTGCCCTCTCTGCTCAACGAGATAGCATCCGAAACGGAGTATTTCGGCAATTCCCGCAGTATTGACCGGGAGCAGTGATTCCTCCTTGGAGACCATATGAATAAAGCCGATATATTTTCCGATGTTCCGTTCGTTTACAGGCATTGCATAGTCGAATTCTGCAGCAACCTTAAACAGTTTTGAAAAGTCAGGGTCCTGGGTATACAAGTCATCGTATATTTCCTCGTCGCCGAGAACGATGGCCTTCAGCTGGATATCAATTGGGTCCGGTTTGATCCCTGAAGGAAGTGCACTGGGACTTGAAGAGGTATTGTGCAGAAAGATCTTTCCGGTTGAAAGCACCCGCTTCAGCTGGTCCCACAGGTTCTCCTCTTTCAATATGTCTATGGCATTCAGCACAATGTATCCTCCGGATGCTTCAATGAGTGAACCGGGATGCACGGAAAGAAACGGAGGAGGTGCATCTTCCCTGCTGTCTGAGCGGGCATCAATAAATCCGAAGAGATTTGCAGAGGTTGGGTGGTATTCAAATACCACCGGGGAGAGTTCAGTATGCTGATGGTCCGCCAGAATATTCACCTGGTACCGTAAAAAGAAATGGGCATTTCTGATTGTCTCAGCTTCTGCCCCAGTGAATATATAGGAAAAATACCGAAGGTCATGCTTCAACCCTTCAAGATAGGCAGCAATAACAGGAGAATCAAACTCGTTGAGTATATCATGTACAGACTTTTCTGTGCATGCCAGCAGCTTTTCCACATCTACCCGGTGCGCTTCTGAAGAGGACAGCTGATCAATGATCTCCTGCTGGACAGCAAGAGTCAAAGCACGCATAGCCTTTGACAGCTCAACGGCATTCCCCCGGGGAAGATATGCGATAACCGGTCTGTCGGGCTTTTCAAAGTTGTGCAGGCATATGATGTCTCGAAGCTGTGCAGGGGATGAACTGATCTTTGAAAGGATATGCCGGACCGCTGTGGTCCTTCCGGACCCGGCATCACCGGTTACAAAGATATTATATCCTTTGCTCGGTATCTCCAGAGCCATTTTTAAAGCACGAAGTGCTCTGGGCTGACCGATGATGTCTCCATGAAACGGCTGGGGTTCTGCTGATTCAAGTTCTTCAGATGTGAAGGAAAATTCAGCTTCTTTAAGGGTAAGTTTTTCTATGGAAAATTCCAGCTTAGCCATGGTAGTTCAATATACGAAGGGAACTGCGGACTGTCAACTCTGCCAGGTTCATCAGTTGATTGTGCAGTGCCGGCATCTCTTCAGCACTTGCAAAATTGCGCCTCACCCTTATAATAACCCCATGAAGGTAACTGATTTTTCCAAGTGGTTTGAGCAGGTGCTTGATCTCAGGACATTCGACAAAGCTGATGCATCTATGAATGGGATGCAGGTAGGCAGAAGATCCGAGGAGATTTCACGAATAGCCCTAGCGGTCGATGCATCCTCAGAGACATTTCGCCGAGCAGCAGATGCCGGTGCTGATGCTGTGGTGGTGCACCACGGACTGTTCTGGGGCCGCCCGATAGCTGTAACCGGCTCACACTATGAACGGATTTCACTGCTGCTTGAACATGATATGGCGCTGTTTGCCGCCCATCTGCCCCTAGATGCCCATCCTGAAGTAGGAAATAACGCAGGCATTGCGGAAACTCTTGACCTCCGCGGGACAGAGCCCTTTGGGGAATACCATGGGGTTATGATCGGCTGCCGCGGAAAGTTTGAACATCCAGTAACGGTTCAGCAGCTGCTGAACATGCTTGACTGGGATGGAGAACCTTCTGTTACGGTGATGCCCTTCGGACCAAGGCAGATACATACGGTGGGCATTGTTTCAGGAGGTGCGGCTATGTCGGTAATGGAAGCTATTGATGAGAACCTTGATGCATATATCACCGGAGAGGCTGCTCACCAAGTGTACCATTACTGTCAGGAGGAAGGCATCACCATGATCGCCGGCGGGCATTACTCCACAGAGACCTACGGTGTAAAACTGCTGGGCAAAAAAATCGAAGCAGAAACCGGAATCGAGACCCTGTTCATTGACCTTCCCACTGGGCTGTAAGGGGATACATCTCCATGAGAATACCGAAGCGCTTCAGACCATTTATTCTGTCACTTTGCATTGTAATTGCTGATCAGGTTACCAAATACTTGGCTGCATCCATGATTCCCCTTCACAGCATTGGGGCGCAGTTTTTCGGGGATGTTCTTCGGATCGTCCATGTCAGGAATACTGCTATTGCCTTCAGCATCGGATCGGGACTGCCTGATGCTGCAAGAACGCTACTGTTCATTATCATCCCGCTGGTGATGGTTGGCGTTATTGCAGTTATGATGGTTCGCAGCAGAGAACTGACGGATTTGCAGAGATGGTGTTTTGGATTCATTATCGGCGGCGGATCGGGAAATCTCATAGACAGAGTTTTTCGCCCCGGCGGGGTAATAGATTTCATTGATGTAAAATTCTACGGAATATTCGGCCTAGAACGATGGCCTACATTTAATGTTGCCGACTCAATGATTGTTATTGGCGGAATTTTACTGATGATTTCTGTGTTTTTTATCAAGGAGAAGAGTGATGAACAAGAAAGCTAATACCGCATTGTTTATAATCGGAGCAACTCTTTTAAATATGCTGCTGATTTTCCTGTTTATTTTTCTATTTATTATTTTAGCCGGTCTTCTGTTCCCAAATCCCTCAGAAGGTGCTGTGCAGGTGATGTTTCTGATGATTTTCATCCTTGCCATGGGAGGAAGTTTCGGCGTGTATCATCTTATCATCAAGCTGATATCAAAAAAAATCGATATGGATAAGTACTTTCATCCAGTATTCCGGCCGAGACGAAGAAAGTAGGAGGGAATATGAGGACGATCTACAAGCGGAGAAGCATTCGAAAGTTTGAGGACAGACCTGTTGAACGGGAGAAGATCCTGAAGGTCCTGGAAGCGGGAATGAATGCTCCGTCGGCTATGAACCAGCAGCCCTGGCAGTTTGTAGTAATCGACGACCAGAACATTATAAAGAAGGTGCTGGAGGTGCACCCTTTTGCCAGGCCTGCGAAGGAAGCTCCTGTATCAATTCTGGTATGCGGTGATCTGGAAAAAGAGCTGGCAGAAGGATACTGGCCCATCGACTGCGCCGCTGCAGTGCAGAACATGCTTCTGGAAGTGACCGACATCGGACTGGGGGGATGCTGGCTCGGCATCTATCCCAAGCCGGAACGGGTTGCCTGCCTCAAAGAAGCGCTTTCAGTTCCTGAAACCATTGTGCCCTTTGCACTGATTGCTGTGGGGTATCCTGCTGAGGATAAGGAAGAAAAGAAGCTGTTTGACAGTTCCCGCATCCGATATAACCGTTGGGATGTGCTGTACCAGCAGTAGGTCAACTCTCAAAAGCTTGCCTTGAAGTTCTGAGAGCAGGACCGGATAGAGAAAACCGGAAAATCATTCAAACTGTAACCTATGTAACAAACAACATTCGTCCTCGTGAGTATTATTAGGTATATATCACCAATGAAGAGAGTTTTTGGAGGAAATTATGTCAATGTTTTGTTTTCAATGTCAGGAAGCTGCGAAGGGAACCGGATGCACCGTAAGGGGTGTGTGCGGAAAACCGGATGACACCGCACGGCTGCAGGACCTGCTTATCTATGTGCTGAAGGGAATATCATGGTGCAGAAGGGAAGCTGAGAAGTATCAGTTTTCAGTAGAATCCGCTGACCGGTTTCTTGTAGAAAGTCTGTTTGCCACCATCACAAATGCAAATTTTGACAACACCGTAATTGAAGGACGGATTACCAAGGCACTTGAAATCCGTGACAGAATACAGGATGAGTGCGTATCCCAAGGAGTGTCCCTAGATAAAGCACCGGGAGCCGTTACCTGGAAGCCTTCATCCCCTGCAGAATACGACCTGAAGGCTGCTTCAGTTGGGGTGCTTGCAACAGAGAACGAGGATATCAGAAGCTTGCGGGAACTGCTGACATACGGAGTGAAGGGAATTGCCGCGTATTACGAGCATGCCCATAATCTCGGGTTTGAAAACCATGCTGTCACTGCGTTTGTTGAACAGGCGCTTGCGGCAACATTGGATGATTCACTGAGTGCAGATGATCTGGTGAATCTGGTGATGGAATGCGGTAAAAACGGGGTGGATGTAATGGCCCTGCTTGATTCCGCAAACACCTCCACCTACGGGTCTCCAGAAATTACCGAAGTATCCATCGGGACAGCAGACAATCCCGCCATCCTGATATCAGGACATGACCTGAAGGATATGCAGGAGCTGCTGGAACAGACAGAAGGCACGGGAGTTGATGTATACACCCATAGTGAGATGCTTCCGGCAAACTACTATCCCGCATTCAAGAAGTATGAACATCTGCGGGGTAATTACGGAAATGCATGGTGGAAGCAGAAAGAGGAATTTGAGACATTCAACGGACCAATTCTCTTTACCACAAACTGTATTGTGCCGCCTAAGGACTCCTATAAGGACCGAGTATACACCACTGGTGCTGCAGGATTTGAGGGATGCACCCATATTCCCGACAGAGAGCCTGGAAAAGCGAAAGATTTCAGCGCAGTCATTGAGCACGCAAAACAATGCAGCCCGCCGAAACAGATTGAAGTGGGCACCATTGTCGGAGGGTTTGCCCATGATCAGGTGTTTGCCCTTGCTGACAAAATTGTTGATGCCGTAAAGGGGGGACAGATTGCACGGTTCTTTGTCATGGCGGGTTGTGACGGCAGAATGAAGAGCCGTGACTACTACCGCGAATTTGCTGAGAGACTTCCTCAGGATACGGTGATTCTCACTGCCGGGTGCGCAAAGTACCGGTACAACAAGCTGCCCCTGGGCGATATCGGCGGAATACCCCG
>PWNW01000265.1 GCA_003557605.1 Spirochaetaceae bacterium | reverse complement strand
ACCTGATACCGGAGCAATCTCAGTTCTTGGAATTGATCCCGCCCAGAACAGGCGTAGGCTCTACCGCACTATCGGAGTTCAGCTGCAGACATCAAGCATACGGGGAAACATGACGGCACTTGAGGCGCTTCATTTTTTCGGGAGATATCAGGGGATAACTCCTGACACCGCAATTCTTGAACGTCTCGGAATGGGGGAACATCTGCACAAACCCTACGGGTCCATGTCGGTGGGGCAGAAGCGTCGCCTGACACTGGCTGTATCTGCATCCCATGCCCCGAAGGTGCTGTTTCTTGACGAGCCTACTGCGGGACTTGATGTTGAATCACGAATTGAACTTCACAGCTTAATTCGTGAATTCAAGGCGGAAGGGAGAACGGTGATCATCGCCACCCATGACATGGCTGAGGCTGAAACCCTCTGTGATGAGATAGCCATCATTATTAGAGGGAAACTGGCTGTATTGGGAACCCCGTCCCAGGTGACATCTGCGGGCGACAAGCGCACCCGAATACAGGTTTCAACGGACCAGGGATCCATCTGCAAGGCACCGCCTGAGCTTCCGGAAGCAGTTCTCATTTCAGCAGAGAACGGATATGTCTGCTACAGCACCGAATGCCCCCAGGTGTCCCTCAAGGCCCTGATGGACAATATTACCATGCATGGAGATGAAATCACTGATCTCCGTGTTGAACGGCCATCGCTTGAACAGCGGTTTATTGAGATTACCAAGAACAAGGGGGATGCAGCATGAACGCATTTTTATACCACGCAAGGTGCGACCTGAAGGCAGGAGTTCGTGATACAAGCTTGATGCTGATGAACTACCTGTTTCCGTTGGGGTTTTTCTTTATGGCGGGTCTGTTTATGACCCAGGTAAACCCGTTTTTCTCCGACATCATGATACCGGGAATGGTGATTTTCGGTGTCATGACCCCGGCACTGATGAATATCTCAACCACCATGATCAGCGAACGGGAAGCAGGAATTTACCGAAGCTGCCGGGTTCACAACGTTTCGCCGGCCTCACTTATTACTGTGCCGGTGATTGGGGCCTTGGTCCATGGAGCTGTCCTGGCAGCTGCACTGACCGCTGCAGGATCGCTGGTTTTCTCAGCCAGAGTGCCGATTCACTGGGGCTGGTTCATTCTCGTATGGGCAGTTGTGTCGATGAACCTGGCAACCCTCGGAGTCCTCATCGGCATTGCATCACCTTCCCAGCGTTCAGGACTGCTTATCGCCCAGGGCATCTATATTCCCTCGGTACTTCTCGGCGGCATGATGGTCCCGCTGGATATTATCCCTGAGAACATGCAGGCAGTTACATCGCTGCTCCCTGCGTCCCATGGGATGCGTTCCTTTGAACTGCTGGCTATGGGCACCCATGCTCTCTCCTGGAATACCCTTCTCCCACTGACGGTCCTTGCCGCAGGGATCATCGTCAACCTGGTACTTGCCTTTATGCTGTTCCAATGGGATGCAAAACCTTCCGGTAAAAAGCATACCGCTGCTGCCGCACTTGCCTTTACTCCCTATATTATCAGTGTATTTCTGTAAGTGTACTGCGCACCCTCTGAGAAGAGGGTGCGCAATGCTGTGTTGCACATTTCTTCTGATTCTGGGATACTTCACTCATCCATTGATCAGGCGGAAGGTGTATGAATCAGCCTCATGAATCTCTTTCCAGGCGCATCAAGGCAGTGGTATTTGATCTGGACGGTACCATTTTAAAAAATGACAAGACATTTTCCCCTCGAACAGTCAAGATGATCAGAGCATTAGAGCGTTCAGGCATCATACCAATTATTGCTACCGGCAGATGCAGAAATTCTGCAAGGTCCTATCAGCGCACCCTGGACCTTTCAACTCCTCTGATCTGCTGCAACGGCGCCTGCGTTACCGAAGAGCCTTCAGGAAAAGAACTTCTGCATGTGCACCTGGAGGATGCTGTATGCCGTGAACTGGTTGCCTTATCTCGTACATTTGACGTTCATCTCCATGCTTACATGAACGAAAGGCTCTATTTTGAACAGGGAAGCGAAGAAGCTGACACCCATGATCTGGAAGCACAGCAAGTGGGGATAACCGTCGACTTTGACCAGATCCCAAACCTGGAATGTACGAAAGTGATGTGTATCGGCAACGAGGACCGTCTGGATAAGATACATAGACAGCTCAGGGATACATATCATGACAAACTGCTAATGGTATATACCTACTTCAACTATTTTGAGGTTATGGATAAGCGGGCTGGAAAACGCCAGGCCCTTGAATTTGTCCTGAACCGCCTTGGAATAACCCGTGAAGAGACCATGGCATTCGGGGATGCGGAAAATGACAAGGATATGATTACCTGGGTGTCCTATGGCGTAGCTATGGGAAACGCACCGGAAGATGTCCGGAGTGCAGCGCCCTTTAGAGCTGACACCAATGAACAGGACGGGGCAGCCCGATTTGTTGAAGAGTTTTTTTCCCTAAAGCTGTGATATTCAACCAAAATGTTGAGTTTCATCACGGTGTGCAGTACAATATCTAGTATGGAAACTATAAATATTCCTGATCAGGCTGCAGATGCATGGCAGGATATTCTTCAAATAACTGCAGAAATCTTTCGTGTCCCTGCTGCATTAATTATGCAGGTGAAGGGCGACACTATT
>PWNW01000070.1 GCA_003557605.1 Spirochaetaceae bacterium | reverse complement strand
CTTCCCCGCTTCGTACAGCTCATGAAGGGCTGCTGGCAGGACATCTGGGAGTTACCCTGAAGAAGGGACAGTACACCAGGACCCGAAATGTAGATATATGCAGGGACGACTTCCATGATTTTCTCAAACGCTTCAAGACCGATTATGTTGACGTGATGATGCTCCATAACGTTGATGAAGATGCTGATATGGATGAGGTGCTGAAGGGAAAGTTCATGGACCTCGCCCAGGAACTGAAGGCTCAAGGTAAGGCCAGGTATATCGGACTCAGCAGCCATGAAGCTCCGGCGGCAATCAGGGCGGTGCAGAGCGGTCTTGTTGATGTGCTGATGTTCTCCATGAATCCCGCATTTGATGTGCTCGGTCACATCAGCCCTGACAATACCGAGGAAGATGCCGAAAAGAGAAAAGCGGAACTTGCCCGGGAGGATAACGAGCGGGTGTTCTCCAAAAGAAAGGAGCTCTACAATCTCTGCATGAGGGAGCAAATCGGACTGGTTGCGATGAAGCCCTTTGCCGGAGGATGGCTGCTTTCCACACAGAAACTGAAAAAAGCTCCTACGGCAGTGCAGTGCTTGAGCTTCACCCTTGCACAGCCCGGGGTGTCTACGGTGGTGCCCGGGGTGAAAAGTCTCTGGGAGCTTGATGATGTGCTTAGGTATGTTTCCGCCTCTGTCGAAGAACGGGACTACAGTGATCTGGTGAAGAACAATGAGTGGGACCTGGAAGGCAGCTGCATGTACTGCAATCACTGTCTTCCCTGTCCGGTTCAGATCAACATAGCTGAAACCAATAAATTAATTGATATTGCATCATTTGAGATTACCCCGCTCCTGAAAAAGCAGTACGAAGCCCTTGATGTGCATGCAGGTGAATGCACTGCCTGCGGTCAATGCGAAACTCGATGCCCCTTCGGGGTGGAGATTATTTCCAAGATGCAGCAGGGCGCTGCATTGTTCGGCAAGTAGCGTTCTCCCCGGATGAACCCGACAGCACCATGCATGAAGCAGTATGGTGCTTTTTTGTGCATGCACCATTGACGCCCGCAATATGTCATGATATACATACATTATGATACATATTGAGCTGCAGGAGGACTGCAATGAACAGCTATGTGCCGGCTGAAAAGGACACCATGTACTTTATCGGTGTTTCTACTGGGAAATCGTCAATCATGAAGGTGTTCCCCCCATGGATGGAGCATCTGGGTATTGATGCCCAGATACGGGGATTTGACTTTGTGCCCCATGACAAACCTGAATCCTACCGGGAGGCGGTGGAATTCATCAAGAAAGATCCGCATTCCCTCGGTGCGCTGGTCACCACCCATAAGATTGAATGCTTCAGGGCATGCAAGGACCTTTTTGAGGGAGTCGGACCCTATGCTCAGCTGCTCCAGGAGGCAAGTTCCATCAGCAAAAGGGGCACGGAACTCTGGGCGCATGCGAAGGATCCGATTACCGGAGGACTATCCCTTGAGGCCTTCATGCCGAAGGGGCATTTTGAGGATTCCGGTGCCCATATGCTGCTGCTTGGAGCGGGAGTAAGCTCCCTTGCCCTTACCCTTTATCTCATCGAAAAGGCAAAAACCTCCCATGATATCCCGAAGAAGGTGATTGTGGCAAACCGCAGTGAAAAGCGGCTGCTGGAGATGAAGGAACTGCACAGCACCATGAAGCTCCCCTTTGAGGCGGAATATGAGCTCTGTCCCTCACCGGAACTTAATGACCAGGTGGTGTCGCGGCTTCCTGAAGGGTCCCTGGTTATCAATGCGACGGGCCTTGGAAAGGACGGGCCCGGTTCTCCGGTCACCGATGCGGCGGTATTCCCGAAACACGGGTTTGTATGGGAGTACAATTACCGGGGGGACCTGGTGTTTCTTGACCAGGCGAATGCCCAGAAGGAAGAGCAGAAACTCACCATTGAGGACGGATGGGTCTATTTCATCCATGGATGGACTCGGGTCATTGCCGAAGTGTTCCATGTCGACATACCCGTCAGCGGACCGGGATTTGACGCATTAAGCGATATTGCCGCTGCAGCAAGGAAGTAAGTATGAAATCAAAACTGATACCCTTTGATCTGGAGACAGGAAAAATTCCTGAATCTGTTCAGGATTCTCTGAAACGACATATCTCTGATCTGGCCGGAATATTTGCCGATACCGACGCCTTAAATGCCATGGCTGCCGAAGATGACCGTCTTGTCTATGAGTTCTATGACATGGGCATGCCTGAGACCGAAGGCGATCTTGCCTTCGGAACCAGCATCGTCTATCCCGGACTGGTGGGACGGGAGTTTTTCATGACCAAGGGACATTTCCACACCATCCTTGATACCGCGGAAGTCTATTACTGCCTGTCGGGGCATGGGGTGATGATGATGGAGGACCCGGAGGGACATGTGGAATACCAGGAGATGCGTCCCGGTGAGGCGGTTTATGTCCCCGGGAAATATGCCCATCGAAGCGTCAATATTTCACGGGACCAGAAACTGGTGACCTTTTACGTCTTCCGTGCTGATGCCGGACATGATTACGGCACCATTGAACAGAAGGGATTCAGGAAGCTGGTGGTTGAAAACGGCGACAGCTATGCGGTGGTCGACAACCCTAGATGGGGAGAGAACACATGAACCGGAGAAAGATCCTGGTTACCCCGAG
>PWNW01000149.1 GCA_003557605.1 Spirochaetaceae bacterium | reverse complement strand
TGAAGCTCACCAAACCACACTGGAAATACTCAAAGAAGAAGCTCTCCCCTCTCCTGCCGGCGTGATGCACTGTTTTTCGGGCAACCGGGCAGAGGTTGAAGAATACCTCGAACTGGGTTTTTACATTTCATTTGCCGGGCCGCTCACATATCCGCGTTCTCATGATCTGAGAGAAGCTTTAAAAGGAGTCCCGTTGAACCGGCTACTGCTTGAAACAGATGCTCCATACCTTCCTCCACAGGCTTACCGCAGTAAACGTAATGAACCTGCATATATCAGGCTCACTTATGAACGGGTCTCGTTGGAACTGGATGTGAAATTTGAAGATCTGGCGGGACAGGTATACTTGAATGCTGTCCGCCTTTTCTCCGATCTGCTTGTTGATCGGGCTTAAAGCAGATAAAGCGCTTCCCCTGATTCAGGGAAGCGCTTTAAAAAGTTTTCTTATCTTCAATTAACAGTTATTCTTTGAACCTGTTAACCACATATTTCATTTAAAAGTTTAATTAATGTTAACCTAAAAGGCTTTGTAATTTCATTGCCAGCGACATATCGCCCTTTACTTTCAGTTTGCCTGCCATGAATGCTGAAGTGGCGTTAAGTTTACCGTCAAGCATGGCGTCAAAATCTTCAGCAGCCATAGTTATTGTAATGTTGGGGCTGTCATGCTCAGATTCTACAACAGTTGCTTTCCCATCATCTACTGTAACATGAAAAACTCCACCATTGTCTCCGGAAAGGTCAAACTGGTATACAGCGCTTACACCTTTCATCTTAGCTGGATCGGCTGCCTCAATCTTCTTATTCAGGTTATCCAGGATTCCTTTAAAGTCTGCCATTTATAAAACGCCTCCTTGAAAAGTTTATTATTCATGCCAAATGATCAAACGATGAAAATATAATTTTATTGTGCGGCCCCCTTTCCTGCTGAAATGCTTAAACAGGTGAATTATTACTATTGTAAAGTATATTATAAAGCATAACTGACTTTTTGTCATCATATTTTTGTGACAAATCAGGCTTTATTAATAATTTGACGGCCCCTGCCGGGTAGTTATAAAATTAGTTAGTGCTTCATGGGCATTTATTTTAATAGGATGGGCGTTGACCAATGGCAGATTTTCCGAATGTTACTTCTCCCCGCGAACTAATGCAGTTATTTGAGGAATATGGACTACAACCGCATAAAAGGTTGGGCCAAAATTTCTTAATTGATGCGAATATTGTCCGTAAAATAGTAGATGCACTTGAGGTTGAAGCTGGTGACCTGGTTTTTGAGATTGGCCCGGGGGCAGGAGCCTTGACAACTGAACTGGCAAAGTCAGGGGCACAACTGGTAGCAATAGAATTAGACCGGGGTTTATGTGGGCTGCTTGGCAATCTCTTTGAAAAATGGCCAAATGTGAAGCTTATAAATAAAGATGTTTTAAAGTTAAATTGGGGAAGCCTGTTTGCTGAATTTTGTAAAGATGGCCAAACTGTTAAGTTGGTCTCCAATTTGCCGTATGTTATTTCCGGGCCATTTGTTTATGCTATCCTGAAGAGTTCTTTTCCTTTTCAACGGGCAATTATTATGCTTCAAAAAGAAGTAGCCCGCCGCCTGGTAACCGCTCCCGGAGAAAGTGATTATGGCGCTCTATCTGTTCTTTGCCAGTATTATACCGATGGCGAGGTCCTTTTTAATGTTAGCAAAAATGTATTTTGGCCGCGCCCTGGAGTCAGTTCGGCAGTTTTGAAGTTGAAACCTGGCGAACGGTTGCTCGGAGTTGAAGAAGAAACGGTATTGTGGGATTTGGTTCAGGGTGCTTTTCAGCAAAGACGTAAAACGCTGTTGAATAATATGAACCGCATTTATCCATCATTAAAGAATAAACTGCCGGAGATTCTAGAAGAGGCAGCGATAAAAGAGCAGGCCAGGCCCGAAGATCTCTCATCCGGGCAATTTGCAATGCTGGCCCGAATCACATATAATTACCTTAAATAAAATGCCGGGAAGGTCGCAGGATAATGGTATTTACCAGCCCATCCAAAGGTCAGGTTTCTTTCCAGGAAATGTTTGAAGACCTCGTTAACTACACAAATGAATTCCCAGATGATTCGTATAAACTTATTATTGGCACAGACTCTCATTCCTTTTTAAACGAGTCTGTGGTTTTTGTAACGGCGGTCGTTGTTCACCGGTTAGGTAAAGGCGGCCGTTTCTATTACAACAAACAAAAAACCCGCTACATGGAAAGCCTGCGCCAGCGTATCTATTATGAAACATTCCTCAGTCTCGAAGTAGCTGCCAAAATTACTGAACAGATTGCCAGCAATGGAAGTTGCAGTCTAAACGTGGAAATTCACCTTGATGTGGGTGAAAAAGGTGAAACAAGGGATATTATTAAAGAAGTTGTGGGAATGGTTATCGGCAGCGGTTACCAGGCCTGCATTAAGCCGGATTCATTCGGGGCAACTACCGTGGCAGACCGTTTTACCAAATAAAGCTTTTAACAGCTTCAATTTGACCGGATTTAGCATCTTACGGAAGAGCAAACCTCCATTTAGGTCCAAATTCTTACTATTTCTTGACCTTGAGCCCTTTTTTGTGCTATAATAAGATTCAGAATAATTATAAGGTGGTTTTAAATGGTGGCTAAGGATGTCCTCTTTGAAATCCGCAGGA
>PWNW01000101.1 GCA_003557605.1 Spirochaetaceae bacterium | reverse complement strand
TTTAATAATTCCCTGCCACAGAGTAGTAACCGGCACGGCAGGACTCGGCGGCTACCGGGGAGGCAGGAGGATGAAGCGTTTTCTGCTGGACCATGAGGCGCGTCACCAGATGCCGTAATCAATCAGTTCCTGCTGTGCCTGTGCTTCCCATCCGCGGTTTGCCTTCGGACTGGCAGGAGAGGGGTGAAGGATCCTGAAGACCCCGGCATCTGTGAATCCTTCAGCGGCTGCTTTGATCTGTTTTTCCGCATAGACCCCTACCCCGATAAGGTATTTCGGTTCAAGGATCATGATAACACGCTGCAGATGCCTTCTGCATATCTCCTCAAGGCTGTTTCTTATGCCCTTCGGCAGTGTATCGGGGGTAATGTTTTTCCCGGTATCCGAAAAGAAGATTACCGGGCAGAAATTTACTGCATAATGGGACTGAAAAAAGTCTTCGCATGCGGGATATCTCTGTTCCATGAGCCCCCACAGTCTTCTGCCGCTCACTTCACTTTTCCTGCAGGAAAACCCTGTCACCGGCTTCTTCGGATGTTCATTCGGCGGCTTTCCAACGGGACCTTCAATTCCCATCCAGTCACGCACTGCCCGAATTTCACCGAAGGGCACCCCGGTCTGGGCCATTCCCCAAGGCCCGGGGTTCATCCCAAGGAACAGGACCCGTTTTGTTCCGTTTCCGAACTTCCGAATATAGGCGTCATGAGGGTGTTTTGCATAGATCAGAGGATTATATATCCACTGAAAGCTTGGGGGAAACACCAAAGAAGAAACATCCCGGGCAAGTTCTTCAGATGCTTCAATCAGAGTCTCTGCACGGCTGCTCATGAAATACCCTTCCTACTGATCCTGCTTGAACCAAATGCGCCCGGCCTGCTGAAACGCCCGCTTGCGGGATACAAAGATATATGCACCAACGACAAACACAAGGTATCCCGCGGAAATGAGCACTGCAACCCAGAACAGCGAAGGGTTGTTCTGGGTTACGCTGTAGGCAGGCAGATTGATGGATAGAATCAGGGGTATGGCAAAGAGAAAGACAATGCCGGAGGCGTACATATAGTCCGCAGCAACCGGGGACTCGAATTCCGGATCAACCACCCGAAGCAGGGCTAACCCGGTAGGCATGGTGCCGGTGGAAGCACCGAAGACTATCAGGGTCCGCAGAAACTGATGGTCATCGTACATCCGTGAGCTGAGCCAGGGAAGGGTTATCAGTGCCATGGTGACTCCCACTGCAGATAGGATCAAAATCGGCAGCCAGTACCGGCCCACAATTACCAGGGAAATCGCGGCAATCGATGCGGTTACCATCAGGTCAACAGAAAGTCCCGAAATCCTGGTGAGCGATCCGTTGTCGACGATGTAGTGGACATCCACCTTCTTCATGAAGGCCTTCACCACCATAGCAGTAAGTGCTGAAAAGATGAAGTTTATTCCCCACAGATTTGCAGCCAGTTCATTGCCGAGATTTCCCAGCAGTGAAAGAGCCCAGGATATTGCGGTGAGCAGACCGAAGCTGAGCAGATAGACCGCAAGCACCAGCGCAACATGGAGGGTCATGGAATCAATTGCTTCAGTTTCGGTAGTGGTGTAGGAACCGGCAGGGCGCCGAGCCGACCGTGAAAGGACTCCTGTTCTAACCCCCTTGCTCCTGATTTTTTTCACTTCCTGCTCACTAATCCAGCCCTTTTTCAGTCCCCAGTTGATAAGGAACACTCCCCCGAAGCATCCGGAGATGAATCCGACTGCAGCAAAGGTCAGTCCTACCGAGCCGGCCCCGAAAAAGCCCATGGGCTCCCAGCCGCTTCCGATGGCAAATGCCTGTCCCGGTCCGAGGGCAAATCCCATAGGCAGGAGATATCCCAGGGCCGGGAACAAGGTGGGAACAATGGTGCGTATCATCAGGATGGTGAGCAGCAGTCCGGCGATGCACTGCAGTGCATACTGGGAGAGAATGCTCACTGCGGTGGGAAACACTCCCCCCCGGGTTGTCTGGTCCCGCTGTATGCCCTGTCGAAGCACCATGGCAATAAATGAGAAGTTCAGCAGATGGTACACATATTCACCGAGAACATCTGTGTTCAAAAAAAACCTCGGCGCAATATAGTTGTAGAATACCAGCAGAATGAATCCCGCAGTCAGGGAGTTCGGGACCAGAAACTTTTGAAAAAACCCCACCTTCGACCGTATGAGGGTTGCCGCAAGCAGGGCTGAAGAAAGAATCCCCAGATGTATAATATATGTCCAATTAAACGCCATAACTGCTCCTTTTCCAAGGTATGCATGCACCCTCAGATATGCTTATCTTCCATTCCTGTCACTTCAATGAGGCATTCATAGGCCGACAGGTATTTATAGGCTGAAGTGCGCGGCCCGGGGAACCGGAACCGATGCAGGGTCTCCTTCGCATAAAACTCAAAATTCCTCTGAAGAGCCACTGCCAGGGCATCAAGCTCCTCAAACAGATACCATCTGCTGCCTGACTTGTCCTTCACATGAAATCCCTGTGGGGTAAATCCTACCCATGCATACCCCTGTTTCACCATTCTCCGGTCCCGATATCCGGTGAAATGGACAACCCGGTCATCGGAAAACAGCACTTCTTCAGGCCCCCAGGCATTCTGTGCAAACTGACTGCGCAGGTACTTCCTCTGCCAGGCGTTCCAGTCCGCAACAGTCTTCATGCTGATTGAGGAATCGTCAAAGGTGAAAAATCCGTACATATCAAGTTCGGCGGCCAGGCCGCAGTGTGTACAGCTGAAGGTGTTTCTTCGGGACACCAGGGTTGTAATGCTCCTGCATGCCGGACATATGAACAGCACATGCTCCAGGTACTCTGCGCGGCGGCTGGAGCGGAAGATAATCCGGTGTTTTCTCTGGAAATCGTATTCATCATATTCAAGGCGGTTTGACATCTCATTGAATATTTCGTCAATACTCAGCCCCTTGAACTCTTCAGGCATCCACGGTTCCTGAAAGGAAACTGTGAGCTGTCCCCTTCGGCGCTTGTTAGACCATCTCGGCAGGGAGTGGTAGCCCCCCTCAAGCACACAGAAGACTACCGGGACTTTGAGCATTCTGACAAGTTTTGCCGTTGCATACATAAGGGGAAGCGTCTGGCCGTCCCAGGAACGCTGTCCCTCAGGGAAGAGTCCGACGATGCCCTGCTGCTTCACCACCTCTGCAATCTGCCTGATGGTATAGAAGTCAGATTTTGATTTTGATTTCGAGATTGATCCCACCAGGCGCTTCATCAGGAATCGGAGATACCGGTTTCTGAAGAGCACGTCAGAGGCAACCCACCTGATATGTTCAGGAGCTACAATAGAAATAATAAAAGGATCAAAGGTATTGAAATGATTGGAGAGTATCAGATAGGGAGGTTTGATGGTTTTCAGGTGATCCAGGTTCTTTGCTTGTATGTTGTACTTCCATTTCAAAACAGTGCCGATAATAATTCGGAGAATCTTGATGCCTGTCATGGATATCCGAAGATCACTCTCTGCCATACTGCCCCTTACGTAATACTGAATATACCTATATTATATTTTTTGTATACTATCATACTATACCATCATGAACGAATAAAACTATGTATTCAAGAATTTTTTCTTATCATCCGTGACATGATGTGTTCTTTCTGGTATATTCCAGCCATGGCGTTACGGGGCATCATTTTCGACAAGGACGGAACTCTTCTTGATTACTACTCAGTGTGGGCTCCGGTGTTCAGAAACAGCACCGACATGATTCTTGACCGTGTCGGCAGAAGCGGTGATGAGCAGCTCCGCAGAGAAATATTGCGTATGCTGGGGATAGGAGATGACGGGGTCCATGCCAAGGGATTAGTTTTTGATGCCAGCAAGAAAGTTATGCTGGCTAAGATGTGGATGTTCTCCAAACGGTGGGGGATATCATTCAGAAAGCTGTTCGGGGCTTTCAAGGAGGGGTATCACGGAGGCAGAACGTATCTTGAGAGTTCACTCACCCAGGCTGAACCTGCGGGAAATCCGAAGAAGCTCCTTTCCCGGCTGAAGGATGCGGGATATGCGGTAGGAATGGTTACCAGTGATACCAGAAAGAGCACGAACATGTGCCTTGAAATCCTGGAGATATCACAATATTTTGATTTTATCAGCACCTTTGATGACCAGTACCGCAATAAGCCCCATCCTGAATCTCTGCGCGCCTTCTGCAGCAGGTTTTCCATAGAACCTTCGGAGACTGCGGTGGTGGGAGATACGGTCATTGATCTGATATACGGAAACCGGGGGAAAGCGGGGTACAATGTGGCAGTTATGACCGGCTGCGGTGACCATAGCCGGCTTTCCCGACATGCAGATGTTGTGTACGATACCATAGACGATCTTCATAACGATATACGAATTTTTCCCGATTCTCTTGAGAAATCACTGCACATCAGCTGACAGGATCAGCTGATGCTGATTTTTCACTTTATCTCCTATTTCTCTTCCCATACCTTTGACTAAAATTCTGCAACATGCTATGGTTATCTCGCTATGGTAAGGCAGTGACGTGCAATGTTGCTTGTCGGTTTATTAATCTTCCTTCTCTGAGTATTCTTCGTTTGAAAATATCCGGGTAGATGATTTAATAGATTGTGTTTGCCTTTCTCGTATAGTAATTTTTTATGAACAGCAGGCAAGGATCTGCTGAAAGGATGTCTTATGGCAAAAAAAATCTATGTAGGGAACATGAACTACGCAACAACTGAAGATCAGTTGAACAACCTGTTCAGCCAGTACGGAACCGTACTGAGCGTGAATATCATCAATGACCGTGATACAAACCGCCCCAAGGGTTTCGGGTTTGTTGAAATGGAAGAAGAAGATGCTGCTGAAGCGGCAATCTCCGCACTCAACGGCCAGGAATACGACGGAAGGAACCTCAGAGTCAATGAAGCTCTTGAGAGAAAACCCCGGAGAAACAACTATTATTAATACATAGGTACCAGAGAGTATGCGGCAGGACTGATGAACTATTCAGTCCTGCTTTTTTTCTGCATCAAGTCAGTACCATGATGCTGACTTGAGCTACTGGTTCTCCTGCACCTTTGCCCGGTAGCGCTCAACCTCCCAGCTTCGGATAAAGTCAATACGTTCCTGGGACATGAAAGAAGGTCCTCCGAAGGATTCACTGTATACTGCTGTTTTGAGGGTATCAAGAAACACCAGGCATGCAGATTCAGCCTGCCGGGCATTGCTTCCGATTCCAAATATTCCCGTATGCTGCACCGCAGCGCTCTTGGGGAACACACCTTCTCTTTTTTCATATTCCCCCACCTTCTGCTCAATCTCTGAAACAGGATCATCACGTTCAAACAAGTCCGCTGAGACCCAAAGCGGTGTATGTCCGCTGTAGAGCAGGTGGTCCGGCGTAAAGGCAGAACTTAATGGATGACATGCCTCCCGGTCTGTTAAAAACCTCTCAAGTTCATGGTTCATCATGCCGACAACAGCCCTGCGGCTGTCTGAGCATGCCCTGCGTATTCCCTGCTGAAGGACTTGTTGCCTTCGGGAGTCTATTGCCAATGGAGAGAGGTCAGGTTCCCGCTCCGCCTGCTGCTTCAATGCATTCATAAGCTGGGTATAGGACTCTTTAATTCCTTCTGGAGTATCTGCTCCGATGAACACTCCGTGGTTTTCCAGAAGAATTAGTTCTGGGAACCCTCCTGTTTTCTTCTGATGGTTCAAGGCATGGGACCGTGCCTCCCTTGCCAAAATATACCCCGGATTAACGCTGGGAACCCATACCATAGAATCTCCGAACATCTCCTCAGCAGCAGCCTTCCCCCTTTTCCCGCAGGTCAGTCCGTTTACCAAGGCAGGATGGAGATGCACTACATAAGAAGATGGAATAAAGCTGTGCAGCAGGGCCTCAACACTGGGCCGAGCAGTTTCTCCGGGCATCCGTGCATCCATCATATCGGTCAGGACCTGCTGTTCCCGGACTTCTTCATCAGAACTGTACTCCTTGTCCCATACAGCATTCAGCGCCTCCATGCTCATGGAAGCGAACCCTGACCGATCTATGGAGCCAAGGGCATATCCCGAGGCCTTTACATACATCATCTGCTCATCCTTCCAGGAGGTATTGCCTCCTCCGAGAAGTACATATTCCGGATTTTCACCGTAGAATCGTGATATCTTAATGAGCTGTTCAATTGCCATGTCTCTGCTGTTCATCCTCTTCTCCTTAATACGTTGTGCTCATAGTCAAGCACTTCACCAATCACTTTGTTTTCCGTCGCGGCAGAACTGGTGAGGCAGTAATAGTCCCATACCGCACCAAAGGGCATGCTTTTAAGCTGCTCAAGCAGTGCAAGCCTCGCATAATAATTACCCGACTCTTCGTATTCCAGAAGCAGTTTCCTGGGTTCAAGAAATGCAAAGAGCAGCGCCTTCAGGCTTGCCCGTGAACCTGTGACCCATGCCCCGATACGGTTTACAGACCCGTCGAAAAAGTCAAGACCTATATGCACGCGGTTTAGGACTTCACACCGTACCAGTTCCTGGAACAGCGCATAGATGTCGTCATTCAGCACCACGATATGGTCACTGTCCCATCGCATCGGACGGCTCACATGCAGCAGAAGCTCATCCTGGAACAGTAGGACCGATGATATCTTATCGGCAATCAGCTCGGTAGGATGGAAATGCCCAAGATCAAGGCAGATCATTTTACCGGCCTGAAGCGCATAACTGAGGTAAAACTCATGGGACCCAACCACATAAGCCTCGCTCCCAATACCGAACAGCTTGGTTTCAATCGATTCTTTAAGATATTTAGGACTGATCTCTTGTGAGAATATGTCATCAAGGGATTGCCTAAGTACTGCCCTGAATCCCATCCTGTCAACAGGAACATCCTTGCTGCCGTCGGGCACCCAGAGGTTCAGCACCGTCGGGGTGCCGAGCTCTTTCCCGAAATACTCTCCGATGCTTCGGCATCTCTTTGCATGTTCTATCCAGAACGCTCTAATTCCTTTATCTTTGCTTGAAAGGGTATATCCCGAATCGGCCTTGGGATGGGAGAAAAATGTGCCGTTAAAATCAAGTCCTGCAGTATGCTCCTTCGCCCAGTCTGCCCATGAGGAAAAATGCTCCGGTTCTATCTGGTCCCGGTCCACTGCCCTTCCTCCGAACTCACCGTATACGGCATGAAGGTTTACCCGGTGGGTACCTGGAATCAGGGAAAAGGCCTTCTGGATATCTGCTTTCAGCTCATCCGGATTCCGGGCCTTGCCAGGAAAGTTTCCCGTCACCTGTATGCCTCCGCCGGAAAGTTCTGCATCTTCAGTCTCAAACCCTCCTACGTCATCACCCTGCCAGCAGTGCAGGGAGAGGGGCACATGCTTCATAGCCTCAAGAACTGCATCGGTGTCTACACCAAGTTCTGCGTACTGCTGCCTCGCAGTCTCATATGAACGCACATGAATATTCTCTTCCATCAGATTCTCCTTCCTGCGAATTGATTGGTATTCCCTCATCCTATCATCAGGGAGGACAATCTGCCTTGACAATTAGGCCAAACAATAGCATTATTTTTCCATGAATCACCTTACCCTGCGCTCCAGGGAATTTTTTCCAGATCAGGATTTCCGCCTTGAATTCATTGAACGAAACCCCCAGGTCCCCTTCCCCCTTCATTCCCATGATTTCTCTGAGCTGGTAATAGTTCTCGGGGGTACGGGAATTCACTTCACCCAAGGTGATTCCTACCGGATATCTGGAGGGGATGTTTTCTTTATTGAAAGCGGTTTTTCTCACGGGTATCGAAACCCGGAAAATCTGCATCTGTATAATATTCTATTTGACGCCTATCTTTTGGATCATGCATTTCTTGATATTGCTCATATGCCCGGATACCATTCCATATTTTTCATTGAGCCGAAGTATCGGGAGGGACACCGGTTCAGCACCAGACTGCAGCTGACGGAAGAACAGATGAAACGGATCACTAACCTTACCTCCAGAATGCGCAGGGAGCTGAAGGGACCATCCGGGGAGTACGGGAACCGGGCTATGGCCTTGGCGTATTTCATTGAAGCGGTAGTCACTCTTTCACGATTCTACGGGCTCACCGGATCAGCTGAGAGCAGGGAGATTCATCGGCTTTCCCGGGTGTTTTCCTATATGGAGCAGAACAAGTACCGCCAGATTACTATTGATGAACTGGTTGATTTCTCCTGTATGTCCTACAGCACCCTGAACCGGGCATTTCAGCAGGCAACAGGCTGCTCGCCTATTGAATATCATCTGCAGCTGCGCATAAGAAAAGCCTGCAGAATGCTTGAGACTTCTCCCGAAGATATCACTTCAATTGCAGGACGCTGCGGATTTGTAGACAGCAATTATTTCTCCAGGCAGTTCAGAAAAACCATCGGTATAACTCCCAGAGATTACCGGGCAACTCAATCTCAAAGAAAGGATACCCTATGAATATTGAACACCAGGAAAATTGGCTGTATGAACTCTGCAGGAGAAAAGGAACTGCCTTGTCTGTGTTTTTCTTCCTGCTTACTGTTCTGTCATATGTGATCCTTACCAGCAGTGCTGCAGGAATCGGCCGGCTGGAAGAGATTACCGGCGGCATGGGTATTCTAGATACCCGTTTCGGGTATACCGCCCAGGAGGCGGAGAATCATTTCAGAGATCTGGGAGATACCGGACGCAGGTTTACCCTCTTGAGCATTATACCATTGGATATGCTGTTTCTCATCAGCTGGAGTTCTCTGCTTTTGGTTCTTACCTGCAAGATGCTGCTGGTCAGAAGAGAGTCAGGGATGTATCCCCGAAGGGCCAGATTCATGCTATCAGTCCCTGCAGCTGCAGGGATTTACGACCTGCTGGAAAATAGTATCCAAGCAGCAGTGCTTATCCAGTATCCGGACCATCCGGAGGTGCTGGTATCCCTGCTCACGTTTCTCACCCCAGGGAAATTTCTTCTCCTAGCAGGTGCAGTTGGGGTGCTTACTGGAGAAATCATTGCTGCAGGCCTTCGAAACTAGGGCGATTCAGATTCTGTAAACAGTGGATGAAACTCTGCTTTCCAGCTCTCCGCATCACGTTCAAGGCTCACCCATCCCACCTGGTCTGTCCCTGACGGGACCAGGTGATCTGGTACCGCATCCATCTCGCTGAGGGGAAGTGCTGTAGCAGGGAGCCCTACCCACCACCAGCGGTGCTCGCGCTGTATCCAGAATCGGTGTGCATGGCCTGTTATGAGAATGTCCGGCGGATGCTGAAACAGAATATCCTTCAGAGGCTGCCTCGCCTCCTGCTTCAGGCACATCATCTCTGATCCGTCGGTAAACTGGTCATCCCAGTCTTTCAGGTAGGGAGGTGTATGGAAAAAGATGCACCTGATAAGGTCTGGAGGAGCAGGAACTGAGAGCACTTCATGAAGCCATTGGGTCTGCTGTTCTGCTTCCTGCAGTGATGAACCGAATATTTGCGAGTTTATCCCAATAACTTGAAACCCCGCTGCTTCATGCACCCAGTAGTCCATACCGAAAATCTCCCTGTACCGCTTGACTGCAGATTTCATAGCTTCCGGGTCATGATGATGCCATCCAACAGTTGGCCCCACGTCATGGTTGCCTGGGATGATTTTCCAGGGACGGGGACAGAGCTCAAGCAAGTCAAAAAGTTCCTGTGCATAACCTGGAGCGTCTGCTGCCTGGTTTGTATTATCGCCTCCCAAAAAGACTGCTTCAGGTTTGACCTGCCTCACCTGGTCGAGTGCATGCACTAGGTGTTTCTTCCTCCGTGGAGGAAGATCAAGGAGACTCTGCGACCGGAGAGCTCCTGCTGAGTCAGGGGCAATATGCATATCTGAGACAAACGCAATTTTCTGTGACATACTATATCCTTTTCTTATAATGATATAATATTATTACTTATTAAGATCGTATTGTCAACAAATTTTGGAGTATTATCAAACTCTTACTGCATCCGGCAGATCTGTCATGGGGAGGGGGAAGCCCAGCATTCGCATGAACTGCTGGATAAACCTGCAGCTGGAATACTCCCCTGTCGTTAACAATCAGGTGAATATAGTTAAAACTATCCATGTATTTACGAGATTTTCCACGGTATATTTCAATTATGAAGATACTAATGGTGTATCCAAAGTGCCCTGATACCTTCTGGAGCTATAAGGAAGCACTTCGGTTTATCAGAAAGAAAGCAAGTACCCCACCTCTTGGACTGGCAACCGTTGCCGCCATGCTTCCGGACCACTGGAAGATCACCCTTGTGGATATGAACGTAAAGCCTTTGAAAGACCAGATGATCAGAGATGCAGATATGGTATGGATCAGCGCCATGTCCATTCAGAAGCATTCAACCATGGAAGTCATCAGGAAATGCAGAGATATGAAAAAAACGATAACTGCAGGAGGGCCTCTCTTCAGTACCGGATGGGAGGATTTCCCGGAGGTTGATCATATTATCTGCGGTGAGGGAGAAACATCAATTACTGCCTTTGTCTCCGGCCTGGAAAAGGGAACTGCAGAACGCCTCTATCCGGCAGGAGAATGGGCTGACATGCATGTCTCCCCTGTTCCGAGATGGGATCTTGTAAACATGAAGGATTATGCAACCATGAGCATCCAGTACTCCAGGGGATGCCCCTATTCGTGTGATTTCTGCGACATTACGAAGCTGTTCGGCAGGAAGATCAGGACTAAGACTACCGCACAGATCATTGATGAACTTGAACTGCTGTACTCCTCCGGATGGCGGGGCAGCGTCTTCTTTGT
>PWNW01000040.1 GCA_003557605.1 Spirochaetaceae bacterium | reverse complement strand
CAAGTACCGCCTCATTTCGTCCGGTAATCCAAACAGCCGCTCCCTCTCTCCCGAAGGCCCGGGCGGTCTCCCGTCCGATGCCCCTGCTTCCTCCAGTAACAAGCACTACCCTGCTGTCCATACCTCACGCTCCTTAGATACCAGTATACGCCTTGATGCCAAGGTCCTCAAGGAGCATCCGCTGTCAGCTTATGATAGAACTGCAACATACTGCACACATTCCATTTGCATCCTCCTGCATGAGATGTTACTATAGACGCCATGATGAGACAGAAAGCAGTTGTTATCGGCGGGGGCTACGGGGGACTGAGCTGTGCTGCCCTCCTTGCCCGGGACGGATGGGATGTCACTCTTCTTGAAAAGAATGACTCGCTGGGGGGACGGGCCCGAAGTTGGGAGACTGAGGGCTTCACATTTGATCTAGGACCTTCCTGGTATTTGATGCCGGAGGTGTTTGACCGGTTCTTTTCTCTATTCCAGGCAGATCGGAAGGACTACTATTCCCTGCTTCCGCTGGAACCCTACTACAAGGTATTCTTCAGCAGGGATGATGTTTCCCTGCTTTCCACGGACAGGGAAAAAAACATCAAGCTCTTTGAGTCCTTTGAACCCGGCGGCGGAGAGGCCCTGAAACGGTATATGGACCAGGCCTCCTACAAATACCGGGTGGCCATGGACGAGTTTCTCTACCGGGACTACAAGCACCTGACCGACTTCTTCAACCGCCGGCTGATGGTTGAGGGCATGAAGCTGGGGGTGTTCAAAAAGCTTGACAAGTTTGTCTCCACCTATTTCCAGGACAGACGGGCCAGGCAGATTCTGGAGTACGCCATGGTGTTCCTCGGCACCAGTCCGGTGGATGCACCAGCGCTGTATTCCATCATGTCCCATGTGGACCTGGAACTGGGGGTCTATTTCCCTGAAAAAGGCATGGCCGGCGTCGCACAGGGACTGGCTAAGCTCTGCAGAGAGCAGGGGGTCAACCTGGTGACCAATGCGGAGGTGACTCATATCAAGGTGGAGGCGGGAAAAGCCAAGGCCGTGGAGACGGTGCAGGGAGAATTCCCCGCAGACGTGGTGGTGTCCGGTGCGGACTACCAGCATGTGGAAAGCAGCCTCCTTGATGATCATGCCCAGAGTTTTTCCCCTGGATACTGGGAATCCAGAGTAGTGGCACCCTCGATGTTTATTACCTATCTCGGCATCGGCCGGGAACTCAAGGGGCTTGAGCACCACAACCTCTATTTTGAGGAAGACTGGACGAACCACTTTGACACCATATTCAAGCAGCCTGCGTGGCCCGATAATCCTTGCTTCTACCTGAGCTGCATCTCAAAAACCGATAAGAGCTCCGCCCCGAAGGGAATGGAAAATATATTCCTCCTGGTGCCGGTGGCCCCGGGACTGGATGACAGTGATGAGGTCAGGGACCGCTACTTCGACCATGTGATGTCCCATGTGAAAAACATTACCGGCGAGGACCTCACCAAGGACGTAAAGGTGAAGCGGATATTCTCCCAGAGGGACTTCATTGGAGACTACCATGCCTTCATGGGAACGGCCCTGGGCCTTTCCCATACTCTGAGGCAGACTGCGGTGTTCAGGCCTTCAAACCGAAGCAAGCGGGTAGAAAACCTCTTCTTCACCGGCCAGTACACCCATCCTGGGGTAGGGGTGCCGATGGTGCTGATCGCTTCTGAGATCACTGCCAAGGAAATTTCAGCAGCCTATGGTCCATGAACAGCATGAAATGATCTTCCGTGCAGGAAGCAGAACATACTTCAACAGCTCACGGTTCTTCCCAAAGGAGATCAGGGACGATGTGTTCATCCTCTACGGATTTGTCCGCGTCGCTGATAATTTCGTCGACGCAGTCCCCCAGAACCGGGAAGGATTCAGGGAGTTCTGCCGCCTCTACGAAGAGGCCTCGAAGCAGAAGTCCCCCTCGGGGGACCTGATCATTGATTCCTTTGTCGACCTGGAGCAGCGGAAGTCCTTCGATCCCAAGTGGACCGAGGCATTTCTTCACTCCATGGCCCTTGACCTGGAAAAAACCGACTACCAAACCCTTGAGGAGACCCTGGAATACATCTACGGGTCAGCCGAGGTGATCGGACTGTACATGGCATCGATCATGGATCTTCCCAGGGAGGCGCATCACAGTGCTTCACTGCTGGGACGGGCAATGCAGTACATCAACTTCATCAGGGATATTGATGAGGACAATTCCCTGGGAAGACGCTACATCCCACTGGGGGATTCCGGCCTGAAGGACCTTCGCAAGGAGACTGCCCAGGAAGATCCCGACAGGTTCCGTGATTTCATCAGGTCTGAGATCAGGCGGTATGATCTCTGGCAGGAGGAGGCGGAACTCGGGTACGTATTTATTCCCCGGAGGATGCGGATCCCTATAAAGACCGCGGCTGATATGTACCGCTGGACAGCCCGGCAGATCGCCCGGGACCCGATGACGGTCTTCGAACGTAAGATGAAGCCCCGGAAAAGCAGAATCATTCTCACGGGGCTGTACAATATGCTTGGAGGAGCATGATGATTGAACCTTCTGAAAAACTGCGCCTGTTTGAGAAACGGGCAATAATCCTGCTTCCGATATTCTATCTTGTAGGAACGGTGAGCCACGGCATCGAAACGCTTCTGCCGTTTATGATCACCCTGACTCCTTATACCATCCTCGGT
>PWNW01000024.1 GCA_003557605.1 Spirochaetaceae bacterium | reverse complement strand
TAGCCATGGGAGCAATAACAGACAGACTGCACAAAGATTCCGTCATGATTGATCCCCGCATCCTCAGCAGGAATGAGCTGCTGGCCCGCATGACGGACCTGCTGGCGTCACAGTACCTCATTGAGCAGCCGGAACAGCTGCTTAGGGACATCATGAAGCGAGAGGAGCTGGGAACAACCTGCCTCGGCTTCGGCTGCGCCGTTCCCCATGCCAGGACCGATGCGGTTGACAGGACCGTGATGGCCGCTGCCAGGCTAAATCCTCCCATGGATTTGGGCGCAGAGGACGGAGAACCGGTATCGCTGGTGTTTCTAATGGCAGGCCCGATGCGAAGCGGATCACTGCATTTGAAGATCCTGTCAAAGCTCGCCCGGCTGCTGCATGAATCATCATTCCGGAAGGAGCTTTTAGAGGCTGAAACCCAAAAGGATTTCCTCGATGCTATCGCCCGGAGAGAGTAGATGACATGAATCAGGGACGGCCAATCCCGATGATCTCAATGCCTCCGGCAAGGTCGTAGAACACCCCGTCCAGCGGCATGGCGAGCTTAAACCCCGTGATAACCCTTGAGGGATGGGAGCTGAGAATATCCTGCAGGTCCAGGCTGCTTGCCTTTATTTCAGTCAGCACCACAGCAGGAGGGATTTCCACCGGGGAGGGCTCAAGGAGGATATGCACCTCCAGGGCATCCTCCAGCCCTTCCACGGGTATGACGAGCATGCCTTCCTGGGAGACAATCACTTCCGAGTCAACTGCCCTGAGGATGCGGCCCTCCCGTATTTCAGGATAATAGAGCCCCTCTGAGCGGGCATATTCGGCCATGGCGGGATCAAAAAAGAGTGATGCAAACACCTCACTGATCATTTCGCGTTCATCATGGTCAACGAAGCCCGGGGGAAGGGCCTCCCAGGCGGCGGCAGCCTCCATGACGGCATTGATGCGCACCGCAGCTTCAAGGTCTTCATCCAGGGCTAGTGCCGAGGATGCGCTGACGGTGTCTGTCAGCTTCTTCAGGTGTTCCAGCCGCTGCTGTCCGGTTTCCCCGGGATAGGAGGCCAGCACCGCCGCATCCTTGAGGGCGTGAATCAGGCTCCAGGTCGGTGCCCGCACGGTCCAGTACAGCGAATCTGCTTCCCGGATGACTGCTTGGATCTCACGGCGGCGGGGCCCCCAGAACTGGGAGTTGTCCTCAAGCTGGGCAGTCAGGTCCAGCAGCTGCACCAGATACCCGCTGCCGAGGCCGGCAATGGGAGGAAGATAGTCGGCAAACCTGGGTATGATGTCATCCGCCAGGAAGGGGAGTTCCTCCATGGCTGAGGCTGCCTGCTCGCCGAAGGTGCGTATCACTGCAGTCCTGGATTCCAGGGCATAGGTATCATCATAGGTCTTTTCGGGGGCAAGGGTCCGGGGAGGATGCTCCATCAGCGTCTCCAGCTCTTCAAGGATTTCTGCTATATACCGGTTTCCCAATTTTCAACACTATATACCCCTAAGAAGGATTCTTTTGTCCTGCCTCAGCTGGTATTATAATACCTGCCGCATTCTGGTGAACCTGTGATATAGTATCTCAATGCGAGGTGACGTATGGCAGACGGCAATATGCTCTTCCGTGAGGGATACCCCCGGTCAAATACCTATGATGCCCAATGGGTGCTCGAAAACCAGATGGGTCCCAATGCCCTGTGGCTGCTGGAGCGTCTTGCAGACTCCCTGAAGCTTGCCAAGGGAATGAAGGTGCTGGATCTTGGGTGCGGAAAGGGGATCACGAGCATTTTTCTGGCCCGGGAATTCCAGGTTGAGGTGTGGGCGGCGGATCTTTGGATCGGACCGGACCATAATTTCCGGAGGGCTGAAGAAGCAGGAGTTTCATCCCTGGTGCATCCCCTGCGTGCCGAGGCCCATGCCCTTCCGTTCCCCCGGCATTTTTTTGACGCAGCGGTATCCATTGATGCATACCAGTATTTCGGGACCGATGTCCTGTATCTGTCATATCTCTCAAGGTTCATCAAGCCGGGAGGACAGCTTGGCATTGCTGTGCCTGCGCTGATGCAGCCGATGGAGCAGGTGCCGGACCACCTTGCCCAGCCCCAGGACAACGGCAAGGTGTTCTGGGAGGATGACTGCTGGTCCTTTAAGACCCCGGAATGGTGGGATGAGCACTGGAGCAGGTGCAGTGCAGTAAAAGACGTCAAATGCACCATCGTGCCCGACGGCTGGCGTCTCTGGATGGACTTCGAAGATATTCTGGAGCGTACCGGGTACGGCCTGTTTCCCTCGGACGCACAGGCCCTCAGGAGGGACCACGGGCGGTACATCGGGTTCGTTTGCTGCACCGCAAAACGAACTGAATACACCCCCGAGAACCTCTACAGCGCTTCACTGGGGTCCGACACCCAAGTTGATGTCTGATTCAGTTGACCTGCAGAAAGGTGGCGTGGTATGGTAACACGAAGAGTAGAAATCGTGCTACTTCTATGGAGGCCATACCATGATCCGTCTGCGTCAGTTCGCTGCAGTCCTTGTGCTGCTCACCTTCACCTCCCTGATATGGGCAGCCCAGGTTCCCGGACCAGTCCCGGCTGAATCACAAACCCGAACCGTGACGGACATGCGGGGACGGAGCGTTGAGGTCCCCGATGACATTGAAGGCATCATTGCCCTCAATGCCGGGTCGCTGAGGCTTCTGAGCTATTTTGACT
>PWNW01000241.1 GCA_003557605.1 Spirochaetaceae bacterium | reverse complement strand
GCTCTTCCTGCAGCACCGGAAGAAGTTCGGGTCTGGCGGAGGCATAGCGGATGATTGCCCTGAGATACCCTTCAGGTGCTCCGATATCAAGACGTTCGCCGGTTATTCTTCGGTGCACCACCTTCTGCTGGTCCATCAGTTTTTTCAGGGCATATATGTGAAAGTACTCGCCCGGGCCGGTATGCAGATTCCACCCCTCTTCAAGATACTTGAATATTTCGGGAGTGTAGAGATATCTGCCGATGCTCACTTCCTTGCTCGGTTCAGTCCCCTTCGGCGGCTTTTCTACAATATCGGTAACATGCAGTCCGTCTTCTGCAAGGGCGAGCACGCCGTAGCGTTCAAGCCCCGGAGGATTGTGTATGGAGCCGAGGACGCAGCAGCCGGTCTGGTTATAGGTTTCAATCAGCTGTGCAGAAAGACAGGGGGAGCCGAAATGGATGTCATCGGGGTATGCACAGATGAACGGCTGATCTCCTATGAAGCTTTTCGCCTGCAGGAGTGCATGACCGGTTCCCAGCATCTCCTTCTGCCTGATCCACACCATGCTGATATCCTTCGGCTGAATCATCTTCAGTTTCGCTTCAGCCTGCTCCCTGCGGAACAGTGATTCAAGCTCTATGTCATGGTCAAAGTAGTCTTCCATGCTTTTTTTTCGCCGGGAGGTAATCACTGCGACTTCCTTAATGCCGGCGGCTGCAAATTCATCGATAATGAATTCCAGGGTTGGTGTGTCGATCAGGGGCAGCATCTCCTTGGGAATGCTCTTTGTCACTGGAAGAAACCGGGTGCCGTATCCGGCTGCAGCAATTAGACCTCGCATGTGTGCTCCTCAGAAAAGGGGTAGTTCGATGATACGGCAGGGAGGGTGTTTTTTCAAGTGTCAACTCTTGCATGTAATTCAGGCAGTGATACAATAGCGGTACAGGAGAAACAGCTATGAAATATGTGATCATTCAGCTTGACGGTACGTACCGTGAAACATGCAGCCAGGTAACAGGACTGAGCGGGATTTCTGCAGAAAAGGAGTTTCGCCTTGACCGGCTGCTGGAAACAGTGCACAGGGTGCTGAAGAAGAGATCGGCAAAGAAGGTTCTTGTGATCAGAGGGCCGGAATTCTCCGCTCCCCCCTTCGGGGCGCTTGAGGAAATACATGCTCAGCTGGGCAGTCTCAGCAGTGCGGGCAAGGAAGTCTGGTACTACGCTTCAGATTACGGGATGACCGACCTTTACCTTTCCTCCGCATGCACAGTACGGAGCATCCACCCCCTCGGTCAGGTCTCATGCAGGGGGCTGGCACGGACCGGTCTTTTTTTCCGAGATCTTCTTGAAAAGCATGAAGTCAAGGCTGAGGTGATCAGGAAAGGGAAATATAAAAGTGCTGCAGATCCCTTTCGGTGCTCTTCCTTTGACCAGTACAACCGAGTGCAGTTCCAGCGTCTTCTAGATGCGGCAGTGCAGGCATGTCTTGATACAGCCGCATCAAAGCGGAATATTCCTCGGGAACTGCTGGATGATATGATGAAGGGGACCACCTTTTCAGCAGAGGAGGCGAAGGAAAAGAAGCTGATCGAAAAAAACCTGGTGCAGTCGGAAATCATCAGCACCTGGAAGGGCAGTAAAGGCAAGGAGTGGAAGCTGAAGAAATACTCCGGACGTCTCGGCCGCGGTAAGGCTGTTACGGCGGTGCTGTTTCATGAAGGGGCCATTGACGAAGGGAAAAACCGGAAAAGTTCCCTCATTGGACAGATTATCGGTGATGAGGCCATGGTGAAGGAGATAGAGAAGCTCCGGGACAGTAAAAAAGTGAAGGCGGTGGTGTTCCGCATTTCATCAGGGGGAGGATCTGCCGTTGCAAGTGAGAACATCCTCAAGGCTCTGCAGTCTCTGGCAGAGAAAAAACCCCTTGCTGTTTCCATGGGACCGGTGGCAGGCAGCGGCGGGTACTGGATTGCCGGGGCGGGAAAACAGGTATTCTGCAACACAACCACCGTGACCGGATCAATCGGGGTTATCAGCATCTTTTTTGAGCTGCAGAAACTGCTTGCTGCAAAGGGCATTACCACCGATACGGTAAAAACGGGCGATATGGCCGACATCGGATCATCCCTTCGTCCTCTCACCAAAGAGGAACGTACCATTATCGAGCATCAGATTGATGATCTTTATCGTGTATTTGTGGAACGGACTGCAGAAATCCGAAAGCTTCCCAAGGAGAAGGTTGAAGAGATAGCCCAGGGAAGGGTCTGGATCGGCAGTGACGCCTGCAGCATTGGACTCACCGACCAGATAGGAACGCTGCTGGATGCAGTGGAATGGATACAGCAGGAGGCGGGTCTTGCTTCATCAAAGGTACGGTTCTATCCTAAAGTGAAGATTCCCTTTGTGCAGAAGCTCATATCTCCAAAACCTGCAGCAGGATTAGTCTCAGCTTCGGAGGTGATGCAGGTTTTCAGTGACTGCAGACAGCTCAATGCAAAGGCTCTCCTCCTCGATATTACCTGGTACAGCTGGAACTCCATTGAATGAAATTCTACGTAGTGATAGATTGAACATATCGAAGTACAGAGCGGAGCGGCGGATTACTCTAATATACAGGAGGTCATAAAGACATGGTGTATGTAATTAACAAAAATGGGAAGCCTTTGATGCCCTGTAAGCCTGCTAAAGCAAAGCATTTGCTTAAATCAGGTAAAGCAAAG
>PWNW01000067.1 GCA_003557605.1 Spirochaetaceae bacterium | reverse complement strand
GCGGGAGTATATTTCCGAAGAATCCGCAGCGGCAGCGCAGGCCCCTGACCAGGAACGTATTCCCGGACTCCAGTTTCGATCCGGTCACTTCCGCATCCTTGTAGGAAGGAATGCCCGGGAAAACGACCTGCTGCTGAGAAACCATACCAGGGGAAACGACTACTGGCTTCATGCCAGGGATTTCCCCGGAGGATATGTATTCATCAAGTACCATCCGTCAAAAACTGTTCCGCTGGAAACGCTCCTTGATGCAGCAAATTTGGCACTGTATTACTCCAAAGCAAGAAAGAACGGAAAAGGGGACCTGTATTATACGCAGGTGAAATATCTCAGGCGGGCCAAGCACGGAAAAACTGGAACGGTCATTCCCACGCAGGAGAAAAACCTGTATGCTGAGATTGATCAGAATCGTCTGAAAAACCTGCTGGGAGGCACCTCATGACCCATCAGCCCCTCGGTCCGGACATATTCTATCCCTCTGATCCCCGGGAACTGAGCGCCCTGGTGGATGATTCACTGGAAGAGGCCCGACGCGGTGCAGATCTGTCTGTGCCTGTCTCCCGGGTGATGATTATTCCCCATGGGTGGTATCAGATCACTGCATCAATGCTGGCCCGTCCCTGGGCGGCAGTTTCCGGGTTTTCCGCCTCAGCCATTGTGCTGCTGCTCCCGGTCCACAGTGAACACTCAGCTCTCTGCACACCAAACTTTTCTGCCCTGAATTCTCCCATGGGTCCCCACCCTGCTGAACCATATCCCTCACTGCAGGCAGATGCGTCGCTGCACCTTGAAGAACCTGCCCTGGACAATGCCCTGCCTTTTATCACCCGGGTTTTTCCCAATGTACCGGTCCTGCCGGTATTTGTTCCCCCTGGAACATCGGGGGATGCAAAGAGGCTTTCAAATCTGCTGAAACAGCATGACTCTCCAGGCACCCTCTATGTAATTTCCTGCAACCTCACCGGTCACATACCCCTTCAGCAGGGTGAGCAGCACTCAGCCCACTTACTCTCTCTGCTGGGTGCTGACTCAGAGACTTATGCCCATATGCCGGTACTGGAACCGTTTCGGAGACGGATGATTTCACCATGCAATTCCATTTCCATTGAAGCGCTCAGGAGATCACCGATGCTCCAGGGGCCCTATCGGGTGCTTGGCAGCACCGCAAGTCCGGTACGTCTCGGCAGAGCCGTTCATTACGCAGGATGCATCGGCACCGCAGGAGCCCGAAGAGATTGACGTAATAGTGCATCACTGGACGTCAGCGCAAAAAATCAGTATGGTTAAAGCAGAATCATGGATCTGAAATCCTGAAGATGAAACATACCTTCGGGAATACTGCTTCGAAGGAGCTGTTTTGTACAATACGAGTTTTCAGTTCACCCATAACGATACGGTGATGACAGCAATTCCCATCGGTCCCGATTCGATTTCACTCCCGAAGGGAATGTTCCAAGGCGGTAAGACTCCGGGCATGATGGTCACCGGAGAAACTGTGACGCCCTGGTACTGGGAAGGGATTAAGACTATCCAGGGCACCCTGTGCGTCTACAGCAGCACAAAGAACATAAAGCCCTTCAGCATGCTTTTTAACCTCAATATTCCCCTCTCTTCACGGCTTGATCTCTTTGTGCAGGTGCTGCAGGGAATGAAGGTGATCGCAGAACAGGATGAATCTCCCTGGTTTCTTCAAGGGTTTCCCCTTAATGCAGTCTGGATCATTCCCGGGTCAGGAATTCTCGTTCTTCCCCGCGCCATCAGCAGTGTGATGATGAATGCGGTATCTGAAAAAGAGCGTGATGCCCTTGAGAATAACTGGGTCCATCCGAAGGCTCCGGAAGATAAGCGCTGGCTCTACCAGATGACCGCTGTCCTGTATGCCGTACTGGGAAAAGTTCCTCCTCTTGAGGATGAATATACCCGTGAAGCGGGATATGAGCCCCTTCCCTTGTGGACCCTTAATCCTTCTGTCAGCGACAGCTCCTCCGATGAAATATCATCCTGGCTGACGCTGAAAAAACCCCTGCCTGAGGCCGATGAGCTGGCTTCATTCGTCCGTGAGCATGCTTCCCAGTTTTGCGCATCAGTTCCCTCGGCCCGTGAAGTGCAGGCGAAGGCATCGTATGAAGCAGCCAGGCAGAAAATTCATACCCGCGGAAGACGTCGGGTTTTCTTTCGAAAACGGGGGTTTGTTCTTGCTGTAACTACCCTTCTGGCAGTCATTCTAATTGCAGGAGTCACAACCAGAATTGTTGAATCGTTACGGCCGCCTGATTTTGCGGGGATGGAACCGGTCGAATTAATCAACCATTTCTACGACCTTCAGGACCGGCTGCAGATGGGAGAAATGGGGGACATGCTGACCCGCTCAGCGAAAAATGTCAGGGAAGAGCAGATGATATACCTGCATGTTACCAATGCCATGCGCACCGCCTACGGCGGCGGGGAGATGATGCCCGCATGGGTGTGGGTGAAACAGGGAAAACCTGAAATACCCCCCGACACCATGGTGTACGGCATCACGGATTTGGAAATAACCAAGGTGGAGGACCTGGTCTTTGAAGCCCGGTTCAACCTTTGGCTTCCAGGTGCCCCTGATGGCAATGAAATGCCCGCACATGGGATCGTTGAAGGGATACGGTATGTGGAACGGCTGGTGCTTGAAGACCGGGATACCCATTATATGATTCGTCACATAGAAGTTATGGAGCAGGAACCGCTGACCTGACTTCTGAAGCCTGGTCCGGATGAAACCACTTCACACCGGGCAGGGAACGGAAAAAGGTGAGCTGCTGACGGGCATACTGTATGCTTCGCAGGGCAATCAGGTCGGCAGCACAGCTGAGAGAAAGCTCTCCGGTTTCACGAAGCTCAAAGAATTCACGATATCCTATTCCCCGCATGCCGGGCCAGCAGCAGTCAGCACCCTTGCGGATCAAGGATCTCACCTCGTCATAGAGGCCTCGATTCATCATCAGCTTAACCCTGCATCTGATGCGCTCTGCCAGTTCTTCTCTGCTTCGGTTGAGCCCGATGACTACAGGAGCAATCTGGGAACGTACCGTATCCGGGACCCGGCAGCTTGAAAGGGGTTTTCCAGTGGAATGAAATACTTCAAGGGCACGCAGTATCCTGTAGGCATCACTGGAGGACACCTTCTCAGCAGAAGCAGGATCACAGGATTCAAGCAGACAGTACATGTGCCGAAGACCATGCTCCTGCAGCTGCCGCTGCAGCAGGTCACGTACTCCCGGTTTCGGGGTTCCTGTTTCAGGAAGACCGAAGAGAAAATGCTTGAAATAGTATGCCGTTCCACCCGAGATGACCGGAATATGGCCTCGGGAAATAATATCGGAAATCAGCTTGTCGGCAAGATGTACAAAATCACCGACATGAAACTGTTCAAAGGGTTCCCTGATATCTATAAGATGGTGGGGAATGAGAAGACGCTCCTCCGGTCCGGGTTTTGCCGTTCCGATGTCCAGTCCTCGGTAGACCTGCATGGAATCGGCACTGATCACTTCGTACCCCCGGGTGAAGCTGCTGAGCAGCAGCTCAGTCTTTCCCACCCCCGTAGGCCCGAAGAGCAGAACGACTGGATAGGGACCAGAAGAGTTATTCGGATTTATCGAAGAAATATTCGACACGATTCTCCAGAACCTGAGTGAGAGCTGCAGACACTACCTTGCTGTCATGCATATCAAGTTCCTCATCACCATACTTGGTTATCCCTGCAGCCCGCTTGATGGCCACACAAGTGAGTTCATACACATTATCATCTCTGTTTATTAACGTATCCAGCGGTATTGCCACAACTACCTCCATACACAACGGTATTCACCAGTCCAGTATATGTTATTTTACTGGAGCGTGTAAACTCCCGAATTTCTGTCTCCATGCATCAGCAATGCTGGATGCCGCCTCATACTGGTCGCAGAGGTCGGTATCAATCACAAGATCTGCAAATCCGTAATCGCTTGTATCTATGCCGTAAATCCTCAAGTATCTGGCGGTATCCCTTCTGTCCCGCTCCCGGGTCTCCTCAAGCTTCCGGTGAAAATCATTGCCCTCCCGGTTCATGATCCTTTCTGCACGGGTATGCAGGGATGCATCAAGGTAGACCGTAAGTCCCGCATCCTTCAGAAGCCAGATTGCAAGCCTGGATCCGAGGACACAGTCTCCCTCCTGGGCCAGTTCCACCTGCCGGCTGTCAAGCATTCTGTCGTAGGCATCATCCTGTTCAGCACGCCTGCAGAGCTCCTCAAAACTGATGCCGATATCATCAGCAAGGGACCGGAAGGTATAGTTGATCATCCTGAATCCCAAAGCCTGAGCCACCAGGGTGCTTACGGTGGTGTTGCCGCACCCGCTTCTTCCGGAAATTGCCACGGTTCTGTTATTCGACATTTCTCAGCTGTTCCCTGATATTTTCCACATGGTCCTTCATTTCAACCACATGCTGATTCACCTCAGCTATGGTGCTTTTCGATGCAATAGTATTGATCTCCCGATTCAGCTCCTGACAGAGAAAATCCAGTTTTTTCCCTATTGGTTCCGTCTGATCAAGATATCGGGCAAACTGCTCCAAATGACTTTCGGTCCTCTGCAGTTCTTCATGGATGGAGTATTTCACCAGCATCACCGCAACCTCAGACAGTACCCGGTTTTCGTCATAGCTTCCGTTGGTAAGTTCTTCAAAGCGCTCTTTGAGCTGCTTTTTCAGCTGCTGCTCCAGATCAGCGCTTCGTCCCCGTACATATGAGAACAGTTGAGTAAACCCTTCCAGCTGTCCCTCAATATCCTTCCTGACTGCCGCTCCCTCAACCCTTCTTGTCTGATTAAGTTCATCAAGCAGCCCTTCAAATTCATCCAGCAGCACTCCCCCATGCTCCGACACGTTGTATGACTCCACAGGCTTAAGCATTTCCCCGACAGCAAGAAAATCCTGAAGAGTCACCTCTCCGCTGAGACCGGCTGTATTCTGTATCTCCTGAAACGCCCTGAGATACTGAAGCACTCCGCTGCGGTCTACATGAATTGCCCCTTCACTCTCCAAGGGCCTGTAGCGCACCGCCGCATCAACTCGTCCTCGGCTGACCTTGCTGCTGACCCGCTTTCGTATTTCCTGTTCCAGCGAATTAAGAGCAGCAGGCAGATGCACGCTGATGTCCAGATATCGATTGTTGCAGGTCTTTATCTCCAGCTGCGCATAAAACTGCTGGTGATGAATCTCCCGTACAGCATATCCTGTCATGCTTATCATATGGTTGTTATCCTTCCCGGTGCCGCAGGGCATCAAGCACCCTGAAGCTGAGATTACGGTTTTCTCCGGCACCCATAGTAATAAAGAAATCACCGGATTTCAAGGACCCGGCAAGATACCTGAATGATGAATCATAATCCCTGAACCACCTGCTTCCAGGGACCAGGGCGGCAATATCACCGGAATCAGCTTCAGCCCCATGCCCCTGCTCCCTCTGTGAGGGATAGATATCCTGAAGAATGACTTCATCGGCCAAGGAAAGGGCCTGGGCAAAATCATCAAGAAAAAATGCCGTTCGTGAAAAGGTATGGGGAACAAAGTCCACCACCAGTCTCCGATGAGGCCATCTGTCTCTAATTCCTGAGATAACTGCTTCAATCTCCCTGGGATGGTGCGCATAGTCGTCATAGACCAGCACTCCCGATGCTTCACCCACGGACTCAAACCTTCTTCGGGCCCCCGGATAGGACCTGACGGCATCAAAGAGCTTCTGTATTTCTCCGTTCCCCAGCACCCTTCCCTGCTTGCGGCACCAGGAGGTCACTGCTGCCATGGCAGCCAGGGCATCTTCGGCAATATGGTCCCCAGGGACCAGAAATGCACCAGCCAGGCCCCAAGGGTGCAGGGTATACTTCTCTGACATCGGTTCTGCCCGGTATTCCTGCTGTCCCCCCAGTCCGCAGGGTATAACCGTAATCCCCTGGGGATGCTGAACATCAGCAGTCCTTCCGAGAACCAGTGCCGAGGAGGCACGGTAAGCAAATGCCTGAAACGCTTCAGTGCACTCCCGCATTGTTGGATAGCAGTCAACATGATCATGGTCAAGTGAAGTGATTACTGCGATATCAGGATGGTATTTGAGAAAATGCCTTCGGTATTCACAGGCTTCTATCACCAGCACATCGTAAGGCGGTGTTCCTCCCCGAAAGGACGTCCCGATGAGAGCAGCTGCAGATACTCCCAGAGCATCAAGGCCCCGAAGAACCATGACAGAGGTTGTGGTCTTGCCGTGGGACCCGGCAACGCAGATGCTGCTGGTATGACGGGAAAGTACGGAAAGCATATCCGGATAGGAGATGCAGGGAACACCATGCTCTTGGGCAGCCCTCAGTTCCTCATGGGAATTCGGATCATATGCAGCGGAATACAGCACCAGGTCGGGGGATGCATTGAGCAGACGGTGCCGAGAACATCCCGCATGCACAGGGATGCTGTGCTCTGCAAGAAATTCGGCGGTATAATACCCGGCTGAATTGTCAGACCCCTCCACTTGTGCCCCGAGGGACGCAAGGTGCACAGCCAGGCTAGACATCCCGGTACCGCAGATTCCAACACAGTAGATGCGCTTGCCCTTAACATCCACAACAGACCTCCGGATACCCACGAAAAAGGGGACGTTCAATCGTCCCCCTGCATGCGTATGACAGCGTTACTCAGGAAGCCTTTGCGGTTCCCCGTTTCAAGGCCGCATCACACTGCTTACAGACCTGTTTCTTGGCCCCGCCGATCTCTTTTTCATAAAGCACCTTAATTCCAGTTCTTCCGCAGACCGGGCATGTTCCCCTGCCGTTGCTCACCTGGTCACGTATTCCTGAACCTCTATGGGATTTTGCCATGAATTACTCCTTGTCACTGTTTCAACTTCACAAAAGACTATATAAATGCAGATGAAAAAAGTCAATATCCCGGCTAATCCAGTTCAAGTACTGGAGCACCGTTGACAGAGAATTTTTGATGCAGTATTATCTGTTTCTATTTATAGTAACTAAGGAGCATCCATGGACGATCTTTCAGAACTGATACAGGTGTTTGCAGAGACCACCGAAACCGAAATGATGAAGGAACTGTTTGAGGAGCTGTTCACCATGAAGGAGCGGTATGACTTCGCTCTGAGATGGCGGCTTATGAAGGATCTGCATCATGGAGTGCATCAGAGGGAAATTGCCCATAACCTCGGCATCAGTCTGTGCAAAATAACTCGGGGATCAAAAATACTGAAAAAGGACGGTTCTGTGTGCAGAAAGCTCATTGAAGGGCTTCCCAAGACCCGTTAAGCATCAGAAAGTAAATCCCGCAGAAAAACCTAAGCGGGAAGTCCCCTGCTGATCAAAGAGCACTGATCCTGGTATCTCTGCAGCAGCCTGGAGAGAAAATACGAGAAAATCAATCCCAGCCCCGAAGGTGAAGGTCCCCTCATTCGGGTCCAGTGACAGGGTAAGAAGATCAGCTGCATTGGGAAGTTTTTCGGAGTACCCTGCCCGAAGAGAAACCTTTCCGACCTGAGCCAGATGGACAGCAGCCTCTAATCCTGCATGGATCGTCCTTCTATTATCCGAACCGATATACTTCATGTCCAGGGCTCCGCGGATGCGCAGCATGTTTTCTCCGCCGAAGCGGTTCAGCCTGGAATTTCTCAAGGAAACCCCTGCATGGAACCCTCCAAATACATCGTCGAATCCCGGAAGCTCCTGGTTTTCCGACCATGCCATGATATCAAAGAGGCTTCCGTGAGAAACTCCTGCAGCAATAATTCCCGTATCAAAGAGAAACCCTGCTTTCAGCATCACCGACTCTTCTGATTCAGCATCGTTGGTGTCATAGGCATTTAAAAAAACCTGGGTGAAGAAATCCATGAGAAAATCAGGGGATCCGGGCCCCCCCAGCTCCACGCCGGTAATGGTGTCTTTTTTTGATGCATGCAGAGATGTGCCGAATGAAATCATACCGATTCCAAAAGCAAACCCAAGATCAGCACTATTTATCCGATGGATGGTGTAGTCACCGCCTTCCTGTTCCATGACGTAAAAGGAAGAGGAAATCCCTGCACCCCAACCAGGTGAAGAAAAGTAAAACTCCGGTTTCACCGAAGGACTGGAGAAAAACGGCGTCACCGCATCATCAACATAATGAACATTGATCCCGAGGGAACGGTTTCTCAGATTCGCAAGACCTGCGGGATTGTGAAACAACGCATTATAGTCATCGGCAACCGCCGTATAGGCTCCGGCCATACCGGAAAGTCTCATATTTTCAACAGGAGGGATATCCTTCAGAAGATGGCTGGCAGACAGCGATGTCCCGATCAGACAGCATATCATACATGCCAGAAAAGATTTATGAATAATGGACACTTTTTGCTCCTCTTCGCGTTAATCCAAGTATACAGCTACTAAACTCCATGCGGAAACTTCAGTTACATTTTTACATGTTTTTTTACCGCCGTCTGCTGCTGAGACGCTGTGCAAGCCGCTGTAGTATCATCTTAGCTTCGGTATTGGGAAGGCCCTTCAGCTCCCCTTCTGCTAGACGTAGGTATCTTCGGGCATATGCCTGCGCATCGGAAAGTCCTCCGAGCTCCTTGGTTCGATTGATGATCGCCTTCACATCCAGGTCAGGATAGCCGGACAGCATAGCTGCAAGTTTTCCTGAACTGTCTTTGGAACAGGCACAGATAATGGGAAGCGTTGCAATGCCCTCCCGAAGGTCCTTTCCGGTCTCCTTACCCATATCTGTGCGGCTGCCCAGGTAGTCAAGCACATCATCCTGAATCTGGAAGGACATGCCCAGATTATATCCGAATTTTGAAAGCCTACGTACCTGCATAGGAGAAAGCTTACCAGCCTGGGCTCCCAGATAGCAGGCAAGGGAGAACAGAGATGCAGTCTTTCCGCCTATTCTTCTCAGATAGTGCTGAACTGAAATGGAAAAGTCCCCCGCCTCGCTGTCCTGGTCTATCTCACTTTCACAGAGCCTTGAAATCCGGTCGGACACTTTTTCTGCACTGATGTTCTCATCAGAAAGTCCTGTAAGCAGAGAGAATGCCCGGGCCAGCAGGTAGTCCCCTGCAACCACAGCCTTTCTGTTCCCAATACGGCTGTGCAGGGTCGACTCACCCCTCCGAACAGAGGACCCGTCTATGATGTCATCATGGACCAGCGAGGCTGTGTGAATCATCTCAATTCCGGCAGCTAAATCAACAGCATGGTCCTCATTGCCTCCTCCGTGCTCTCCAGCATGAAAAGCAAGCAGCAAGCAGGCAGGCCTAAGCATTTTTCCCTGCTGGGTCAGCATCTCCTCCAGATACGGACGGATAAAGCCTCGAGACCCCTTGATAATTTCAGCAGTTCTTTCATGGACACGCTCAAGCCCCCGGTCCACGAATGGTTCAGATTCCCAAAAACTGTTCACAAACTCTGTGCCTTTATTTCTTTTTCCTACGTTTTTTCTTGACCGGTTCATCAAGAAAAAGATAGGTTTTATGGGCCAGAGAGAAGCTGTTCCAATGCTTTTTCAGCCAAGGCATGACCCAGTGATCACACCCGAATGCCTTGCCTGCGCCGCCGAGCATGACAATCGACACCGCGATATACCACAGGATTTCCTGGCTCGCCAGCGCTCCCATAAGCAGCATCACCGAAAGCCCTATGGATGCAACCGCCGCAGGGAAGGTGAACAGCCCGATAAACAGCAGCACACCGAGCCCAATCTCGCCCAGCACAATACTCAGCTGAAAGAGATAGGGGGCCTGGGAGACAAAGGTTTCATTGACCCAGGTAAACAGTGCTGTAGGTTCGCTGAGCAGCGGAGGGGCATACTGGGCAACCTCCCCTCCCCCTGGAGTAGCTGCAGTCCATGCATCAGTTGCTGCTGACCATCCGTCAGCGGCAGCGGTAGCACTGGTGCCGGCACTGACCGCTTCAGTGACCGCCGGGGTAGAGCTTGTGCCGGCGCTTACCCCCTCAGCTCCATTTCCGTTCCAGGGAGTAGCCGCAGCGCCGCCGTCAGCTGATCCCCAGTAGACCTTGCTTCCCGTGGTGTCAGTCAGCCAGCCCTGGGGAATCTTTTTTGCCCCTTCAATAAACCACATTACTCCCAAAAACATCCTCAGGAAGGTGATCCAGTAGGACGGAAGCTTGTAGGCTGCCAGTCCTCCGATGAAGGAACGCTTATCCTTAATGTCGAAGATTTCATGCTTCAGGTAGCGCCACCATCCATTGACTCCGCAGACAGTATGCTGGTAGTAGATGTTAACCAGGTGCTTGAGTCCCATGGCCGGAACACCGGAAAGCGGCACCCCTACTGTATAGGATACCGCATACCGTCCGCCGATGGAGACCATGTACCCATGGAAGTTTGACTTGAAGGGTTTCGGCTCCTTTGCAGGAAGTGACCGTTCGCTGCATATCCTGTATATCATATGATCCGCCGCAACTGCAGCGGTCTGTTCTGCGGCTTCCACCGTCTGCGGCAGCGGACGCTCATCCTCAATAAACCAGACTCCGTCTCCTGCAATGTAGACCCGGTCATCATCGGGACTCTGCATAAACTCGTTGACCCGCTTCCTTCCCATTTTGCCGTTTTCCAGAGGAAGCTTCTCAACAAAGCTCTTTCCCTTGATACCGCAGGTCCAGATCACCGTATCGGTCTTTATGACCGTATCATCCTTCAGGGTTATCTGTCCCTTTTCAGCCTTCACGATAAATGAGTTAAGCAGTATCTTCACCCCGTTCTTTTCAAGATACTTGACGGCCTTTTCCCTGGGCTTGTCAGGCCAGGTATTGAGGAT
>PWNW01000300.1 GCA_003557605.1 Spirochaetaceae bacterium | reverse complement strand
CGTACAAGATCAAGTCCCGGCAGTGCTTCAATATAGAGCTCCACTGGACCATTGCTGATGTAATAGGAGAGACCCAGCACACCGCTCAATGTGAGATCCAGTTTTGACATCAAACCGAGGGGGACTGCTATTCCTACATAGGGATAAATATACTGTCGCTCCAGGGCAAAGGTCCTGTCGGCCTGGTAGAACTGAAGCTGCGGTCGTATATACATCCCTTCTGTGTGCCAGTGCCCTAATCCGATATTTAATACAGCTGCAGTAACACGGTCCAGGTTCGCCCGGGCTGTGATAAACGTTGCTGTTCCTGCTCCGACACCAATACTTACATCTGAATATGAGGCAGCAGGAAATGCCGCCAGCATACAGATACCTAGCAAAATAATTATTTTTTTCTTCATCATACCCTTCCTCTTCCGAAGCACGTGCATTCCTGCATATAAGGAGGAGTGCCCCAATGAGACACCCCTGCTTCAATGACTCATATTTACGCTTTAATCAAGCTCCTGGCTGTCTTCGAATGCCTCAAAGGAATCCTCAATGTTTGCCTCTACAATACTTCTATCAAAATCCACAGGAGAGCGAGGATCTAAGAGTTCTGTCTTTTCTGCATTCCAAAACCACGTACCTACATCAATAGCGAGAATGATACCAGCTGACCCTTCGAAAACCTCCAGGGGATTTTCAAATTCAAGCTCAAAATCATCATTAAAATCCTGGGTGTACTCAAAGGATTCATCGTTGAAGGTTCCCTCAACACGGATACTCACTGTGACATCCCAGTCCGGGTACAGAGTTGAAAAATCATCCTCGTACTCGTGTCCTTCAGGTATTTTCACCTCAATCTCGAGTTCCTCATATGATCCGGGTGGAATAGTTAACGCCTGGAAGAGCGGGGTCAGCGAACCGTCGAGGGGAAGTTCCATCAGGATAGGACCAGCCTCAAGATCTTCACTATCCATACTGTCTGCTGCACCTAAATTGATTTCAAATAACACCATTTCTACTTTATTGATCACAAGAATATTCGTACCGTCTGTAACTGTAACACTCCCATCTTCCTGTGCTGTGTGTACCGAACTGGATAATTTATCCGGGCTGCCGGTTACAGAGAGGGATACATCGGATTCTGTTCCACTCAAATTACACGATACAAAAACAGCAGCTGACAGCAGTACGGCAAATACTCCATATATAATCTTCTTCATACAAATACCTTTTCCTTTCCTTACACGAGATACCTGCAATAGATATCGAGCTATCCCGTTCTTTATGTGATTGGTAAACTCCTGAGAGTAAATATCATGGTGCATCTTTACCAAGTCCTTGAATCTTCATGTTAATGGATATCAGGGCTTCAGCAGCCCTGATATCTAAACGTAAATTCTTTCTCAGGTCTTATTCCCAAGTCACATTTTCGAGATCATGTGTGGTAGTATCCCCTGCGGTCACCGCAACGTTCTCACCAAGAGATGTTGCCCCAAGAACGTCTCCATTGGAATCATATGCTGCACTATAGAGGTCATATGTTCCTTCAGCGAGAAATGCCAGGACATAATCAGCTGCTTCTCCATCTTTCAGCTCGCTGCTGCTCACAGCATTTGCGAATCTTACTCCATCATCATTTGGTGCAGCTTCATCGGCTATGTCGTCTACTTCACCGCTTTCATAGGCATAGACCACATAGGAATGTTCTGATTCAAGTGTTGTTCCATCTCCGATATCTCCTGAAATCTCTCCAGCCTGGTTGTTAACAATTAGGCGCAATACCGGTTTGAGGATATATCTTTCAGTAGCCCCCAGTTTAACTACAGCACGTCTGAGGTCGAAGTCTGCGGTAATTTCCACTTCACCATTTACCGGTACTATGAAAGATCCATCTTCTACGCTTGCCTTATATCCAGTCTGTGCTCCGCTTGGAACAAAGAGCGGTTTGTCTTCTTCATCATCAAATTCCCCGTCATTTTCAGGTCCTTTCTCTATCCAGGAACCAGGAGAAGCTGGAACTGTATCGTTATCTTCAGGAGCTCCCAAGATAAAGCGTATCTGCGTATACTCACCAGCCGGAAGCGTTAATTCTCCGAGCAGCCGGGAGTCTCCTCTGGTCAGTGCCAGCAGATCAAACGGCTCAGTTCCGTCAAAATCGTTTACGGTCTGCCAGTTGTCACCGGTCGTGTGGTACTGAATTTCTTCAATGGTTATGTAGACTCCTTGAACATCATCATCCATCAGCGGGCTGTCAGTAATGGATACCTCCATGACCCCATACCCTGAGGATGTGTCGCAGGCACTAAACGCAAACAGTACCATCACTGCTGCGGTTAAGCCGATCATCATTTTTCTTTTTGCTCTTAGCATAATAATTCCTCCCATTACCTTTCTTTGTCATCCTGTACTTTGTAATTGCCGCAGTTCTTTCATTCAGCTATGCTCAATCAGGAAAGCCAGGATTCCGTCGACGGTATATACACATCTACGTAATGGCTGGCGATTGGTTTCAAAAGATTTCAGTTAAAACACCCAGAAGATCAAAATTTTGATGTCGGCTCCTTAATCAGCCAGGGTTTCTGCTCGAGGCAGCTGGAAACACCTATCAAGGCAATATGGATGTGCCGCTGCAGATTTCTGCTTTTTCATTTTCCTGTCGGCACATTGAGGGGATGAAGTGTCTGAATAACGATTTCCTTTCCAAGCTTCTCATTTCTTGAGGGGTTT
>PWNW01000193.1 GCA_003557605.1 Spirochaetaceae bacterium | reverse complement strand
CGATGTAGATTCGTTGCGTACTGCTGAGTTGCTCTATGATTATAGGATCATCAAGGGCTTCCACGACAGAGGGAACCTCATCAAGCAATACAGCTGAAATTTCCGAAAGATTGTGGAGTACCTTTTTCGTATACAGGATCTTATGATACACAAGATTTCCCAAACAATCGTAGGAGAGAATGAAGGCAGGCTTCTCTGGAACAAACCCTTGGCTTTCATAATAGTGGGTCTCAATAGGTGTCATCTCCAAAAAAGGCGGTGGGACTTTCAAATATGCCCCATTGCCTCTGAATGCAACTTCTACCGGTTCGTACCATACGGAAATATCATGCGTACGGATATTCACCAGAAATTCTCTATCAAAAACATCCAAGACCTCATCAAATATTCGGGTCTGCTGAGGTGGAGCAACTGTTTGTATACTGCCGGATTTCCCTTGCGGTAATGAATTTGAAGACTTCAGAAAGAAAAACAACGTGTCAGTACGGTCTCTACCAAGCCCCATATAGTATTTTGTCGATGGTGATATCTGAAATGCCCGAGCTAACTGTGCTGGAATCCGAAGGTAGTTTACTTGTTCGGTATTGATATCAGTTGGGAAAATTATCGGCTTATTCGGGAGATTATCACCAATGAGTAGTTTATGAGCATCGGTCTTCCCCCTTGCTGGAGTGGTATAAAACTGCATGGCATGCATTTCTAGTCGTTTGAAAATATGGGTAAACAGAGTTGATGCGGGCAATAACAAAGCTGTTTCTTTCTGCGTCATCAACGAAATAATCGTATCCATCAGATCAGAAAAATTCCCATACTTCCCCTTACTCAATTGTTCATAATAATCATCTTTTAGCCTATAGCCCGTGAGTTCTTCAGGCACTTGCTCGTACTTTTCATACCCCAGTTCCTTCATAGCGTCACGAATTGAACGGTTCTTTTTTAATGTGTCAAAGTTAGCCCGTTTCTCTTTAGGAAGCAGTCGTTTAATTTCATCATGAGTCGTGACCTTTTGGTAATACTTAGAGAACGAGACCTGTCTCTCATTCGGTACAGAGTTTTTAAAATATTCATATTGCATGACCGTCAAACGGGTAAAACCGTGAATTAGTGCTATGTTAGCCTTTAGGAATTCTGCTGATTTCATGAATTACCCTAAAAGAATCATATGATGCTGTAATCTTAATTCTAAAGAGCTTACAATGCAAGGCGATATATTCTCTACCGACGCTGGTCTTAAACTAAAGATTAGTTCACAGCCCTCTTGAGTATTTCGTCCTCCCAAGTTTTGGAGAAAACCTCTGAATACTTTGAAAGAATAGAAATCCTATCATCTATTGACGGATGATCATAATGACTTGTCATATCCTTTGAGGAGTGACCCGTAAATTTCTGTAACGCCTCATCTCCTAGTATTGGACGATACAAAGTATTGAAGCCGTGCCGAAAACTATGCACTACTATATTTCTTTCTCCTATAACAACTTGAGCATTACTTATGCTTTTCTGGAAAGTTCTTTGACAAGTCTTCCTCTGCAGGGGTTCTCCAATAAGGTTTGGAAAAATAAGGTCATCTCCTTGTTTATATTCAGTTATACCCCTCCATCTTTCTAAAATTGAAGCCGTGTACCTATTCACAAAGGCAATCCTCTCTTTCTTATTCTTCGTAGACCCGATTCTCCTGTCATTTTTTACAGACTTGCTAATATGCAACACCGAACTTGTATCGGTAACCATCCAGTCATTCCATGTTAAAGCCAAAGCTTCTCCCTCTCGAATTCCGGTTGTAGCTAAAACCGTAAAGAGTGTTGCAAATTTTTCATCACCCCAGATTGAAATCAGCTCGTCAATATGTTCTGGAAACAGTTTCTTCATTTCTTCTGCAGTAAAAATATCTCGAGTTTTATAGTTGTTATTGAATTTTTCTATGGTTCTCATCGGGTTCTCATTCACCACACCCCTGTCAACTGCTTCATCCCAGATTATGCGTATGGTGTCTATGATTAAATTCTTGGTGCGATTAGATACCTTCTGATATCGAACAAGCCACTCATCCACTTCAGATTTTGCTATAGTATCCAAAATCCTTTGCCCAAATGCTGGTAGGATGTGATTCATCAAATGCCCTCTTCGCATCTGAGCCATCTCCTTGGTAATTTCCTTACCCTTTGAGGTTTTCTTGGCAATGTACCTGCACTTGTCATGCAGGAAAAAATCTTTGGAAAATGCTCCGAGGGTTACTCCTTCCAGTGACTTCTCAGGAACTTTCCCGGTCATTTTGCTTATGACGAACTCAATTGCTTTTTTCTGATTTCTCTGGTGGGTTGAATGATACGTTTTTTCTTGAGCCAATTTGTACTGGTAAACTCCGTTGCGTTTGCGTAAAAGATAAGGGTTTTTCATCCTTCTTCTCCTTGAAAATAATTTCTTACTCACAAGGTAGAAAACTCGGTATGATTTTAATATTCAGCATTGTAGATTATTAAAATCGTTCACAAATAGTTCACATCTGAGGAATTTTTGGCATGAAAAAGACTCCCTCTTAAAGACGGGAGCCTTTCTGTTAGTAGATATTTCGTTATATTGATTGGACTTATTTTGTTGCTGCAGAGAGGACTTGAACCTCCACAACCTAACGGTCACTAGCCCCTCAAGCTAGCGTGTCTACCAATTCCACCACTGCAGCGTGTAGAACAACACGAAACATATCCTATTCGGGCAAATGTGTCAATAATTGACGGGGAAATTACTCGAGAGTTCTCCAAATTTCGGGAATAGGTACGGGCTTCATCCCGTCCAGTGCTATATGCCCTACCCTCACCTGCAGGGAAGCAATCAGCTGGTCATTTCTTGTGACATTCTGTTCAAGGACCATGGAGAATACTGCTTTTTTGAGTATCCTGGTCTTAATAATCAGAAGATCATCCAGACGTGCTGGTGTCTTATAGGTAATATTCAATGACTGGACAACAAACCCGTTCCGTTCCTCCAGGAGCCTCTCCATCTGGTCTTCTCCAGTCAGCCTGAGAAGCTCGGTACGTGCATGCTCCGCCATATCGATGTAGCGGGAATGGTACACCACTCCTCCGGCATCGGTATCGCTGAAATAGACCCGTACGGGAAAGTGATGCACCCCTTTTTCCATATATCCGCTGATACCCATTACATCACCCCCATGGCGGTCAGCTGCTCCCTGCAGGTGCGGGCATCTGTAAACAGATGGGTCTGAAATCCGAGGGATTGTGCCGCATCGGTATTCTCCCGGTAGTCATCAATAAACAGGGTCTGCTTCACATCCAGAGCGTATGTCTGAAGGATATAATCAAATATCGCTTTATCAGGTTTGGCGGTCTGAATGTAACCGGAAAAAACCCGTGCGGTAAACTTCTCCCAGAAGGCGTCCCTCTGCTCCAGAAACTGAGCAAACTCCTTGGGCATATTGGAAAGCACATAGAGTTTATGACCCTGTTCAGCAAGTTCATCAACAAGCTCCAGGGTCTCAGGTATAGGGTTGATGCTGTCCAAAGCCTCCCTGATAAATGAAGCAGCAGTCTCTGCCGATATCTCTGTATCCCGGTCGATCACCTCCAGCAGTTCACTGGTGGAGCAGAGCCCCATATCATAATCCTTCCAAATGCTGCTTTTCACTACTGCTTTGAGAAATGCATCCGGATCTGGATAAACCCTTTGGGCTATTTCACGGGGTTTCCATGCTACAAGCACCCCGCCGGCGTCAAAAATAATATTCATGGCTGAGAGTCTATACTATTACCGCTGCAGTATCCATAGGCAGCAGGAATTCAGTTATTATGATTTTTACTTCACCAATTCAACGTTATCATGTAGGATAAAGGGAAGGAGGATGTATGGACTTGAAACCTTTTACCCATCATGTCAGCCATGCTTCTGCACGGGAGTTTGAGCAGAACCTTGATTCCCTGGTTTCCTCAGTAGATAAGCGAATGACAGTAAAACTTGAAGAAGAAAACCTCATTGGACATAATCCCCTCTCGGTGATGTACGACAACCATGAGAATCATGGAAACCTGATGGTAAATATTTTTTTCTTCAATGACTATGCGCTTCTGGCCAATATTTTTCCCTGGGTTATCAGCAGCTACACAGCAAGAGGGTTCTCCAGGAATTATTTCCCTGAAGTCCTGGACCAGTGGAAGAAAGCAGCGGCACAGCATCTTTCTTCAGAGGCCTCTGAAGAAATCCTGCCTGTCTATGAATGGATGGAGGAGGCCCTGCCTGTTATCGAAGAAGGCATTGAGTCCGGAACATTGGTAATCAAGGATATTAACGAAGCTATGCAGCAGTCTCAAGTCGGTGAGGTAAAGCATTTTTCAGACCTCCTGCTTCGGGGAAAGCATAACGAAGCCCATCAGTTTGTCAAACAGCGCATCAGCAGCAGTGATGACTTGAGAACCGTCTATGATGCCCTGATCCGGCCTGCAATGTATGAAGTTGGAAGGCTTTGGGAAAACAACACCATCACCGTTGCCCATGAGCATCTTGCCACCTCCATCATCATGCGTATTATCACATACTTTTATATGGATTATGTAAGCAGTGAAGTGACAAAAGGAAAGGCGGTAGTCACGGCAGCTGCAAATGAATACCATGAAATCGGGGCTAGGATTATAGCTGATTTCCTGGAAATGGACGGATGGGACGTAACCTATCTCGGCGCCAACATGCCGGCAGAGGAACTCCTGCTGATGCTTGGGGAGGAGCATCCTGACATCCTGTGCATCTCCGTAACCATGGCTTTCAACTTCACCAAGGTGATCAGGCTCATAGAAATGATCAGGGAGCGCTCCTCTCTGAGGCATATCAAAATCATGGCGGGGGGGCATGCCTTTACCTACAGCGGCGGCATGGCAGAGAAAATCGGTGCTGATGCAGTTGCTCTTTCTGCCGGAGCATGCCTGAGCATCGCCGAGAGCTGGTGGAACGAGGCAGCCCATGTCTGAACTGCCGATTCAGATAATGCAGCTCTACTGTGAGCGTTTCAGTGAAGTCCCCTTAGCAGTGCTGAACACTGACGGAACGTTCACTCATGCAAATACTGCATTTCGCCGGCGCATGAATCTATCAGAAACTCCCGTCGGGGCATCCATCCACACCTTCCTTGATATCTCCCTGGAGATCACAGATCCCATTTACCATGATGAAGCTAAAGGCATCTGCGCTGACCTGGTCACCGCATCCTATACCCTCCAGGGGGAACTGGTGAAGTTTCGGGGGCATCTGTTCTTTGATCAAGAGCAGTATGTGGTAATCTTCGATATCTTCAAGCAGCAAGATGCAGAGATCCTGGAACAGGTGACAAAGATGAATCTTGAAATGACATCGATGACCAGGGACTACTCCAAACAGTACCGAAGAATGAATATTGAAGCGCAGCAGCAGAAAAAGCTCGCTGGTCAGGACCAGCTTACCCGGCTCCCCAACAGGAGGCATTTTGAGGAGGCTGCACATCGGCTGATGACCGGAAAGGAGAAACCGAAGCCGCCCTCCTTCGGCATCATCCTCTTTGATATCGACAACTTCAAGCGGGTCAACGACACCTACGGTCATGATGTCGGGGACCAGGTGCTGATCAAGCTCTCAGAAACTGTGCAGGAACAGATCAGGGCCGACGATGTTCCTGCCAGGTACGGGGGCGAGGAGTTCATCATCCTTGCACGATGCGAAACCCTGGAACAGCTTGAGAAGTTTGCTGAAAAACTGAGAAGCGCCCTTGCATCACTACATATCAAGGAGATCAGCTCCTCAGTGACTGCAAGCTTCGGCATCACCATGCACCATGCAGGAGACAGCCTTACTGCAATGGTTAAACGGGCCGATACAGCGCTCTACAAAGCGAAGAAGAACGGAAAAAACCGGGTTGAGGCTATCGACGAACCGAAGCACCAAACGGAATAAACGCCAGCTGGGCAAACTTCAGGTGCTGCAGGGCAAAGGGGATCCCGATAATTGAGAGGGCAAACAGCAGCGCAAATCCCAGATGCAGCAGAGCCAGCTCCCAGCCGAGCAGAATAATCCATATAATATTGCCCAGAAGTCCCGCCAGCGCGAACTCTCCCAGGGTTATGTGCTTTCCGAAGGGCCACAGGACAAATCCCGCAATCTTGAAGCACTGAAGCCCGAAGGGGATCCCGATAATCGTGAGGCACACCAGGATTCCTGCCAGGGTCCACCCCAAGGCGGTTATCAGACCGCCGAATACAAACCAGATGATGTTTCCGATCAGACGCATGGATGTTCTCCTTACTCACTGCATCATATCCCGGGAAGGGACTTCTGTATAGAAATGATTCACCAGTATTGTTATATAACTTTATTGTATTTTTTTATTATTTATTATTGACATTACTGTACTACATACAGTATATTGCAGATATGAAACAGACAACAGAAACAGTCCTGGAGCGGCTGCTTCAGGAAACCAGGAGAGGGAACCTGACCATTGCCGTAATGAGCAGGCTCCGCGGCAGGGATCACTACGGATATTCCCTGCAGAAAGAACTGACGGAACTCGGCCTGGATATCAACCAGGACACCTTGTATCCCCTCCTCAGGAGGCTTGAGGAGCAGGACCTGCTGGAAAGCAGCTGGATTGTTGACGGATCAAGGCCGAGAAAATACTACCGGCTAAGCACCCTCGGTGACGAGGTGTTTGACAAACTGCTTGTGCAGTGGGACGAACTGACCAATACAATAAGGAGCATCGTGTCATGAAGTACAGTGAAGAAGCAAGAGATCTGCTGGAACGGTACCTGTGGGAAACTGAACGTCATCTGCCGATTTCAAAGCGCAGGGACATCATTAAGGACTTCAAGTCAAATCTGTTAGACATGCTTGAAGAACGGTCTGAAGATGAAACCATCACCGAAGAGACCGCTGCAGCGGTGCTCAAGGAAATAGGAAGTCCCGAGCACATTGCCGGTCAGTACGGACAGCATGAAGCCCTGATCCCGGCACCGATGTTCCCCCTGTTCAAGATGGTCTTCTCCATTGTTGCTGGGGTCCTGACGGTACTATTCTTTGTCGGACTGTTTGTCAGCATCAGAAGCGGCGAAGGAGTAAGAATCCTTGAATCACTGGGTTCCTACATCACCTCCCTGGCAGGGGCACTGGGCATGATGACCCTCATCTTCTATGTGATTCAGCGCTTTAACCCTTCGGTATTCTCCTCAACTGAAGCGGAACACTGGGAACCTAAGGACCTGCCGAAGCTGGAATACCGCAAGAATCCGGGCACCATCGAGCAGGCCTTCACCATCGCATTCTCCCTGGTGCTGATCCTGGTGCTGACCGTGCTGCGTGACAGACTTGGGTTCAGCACCACCCTCGGATCAGCAAGCATCTATGTGCCTGCATTTGGGGACAGGCTCACTGCGTTGGTGCCCCTGCTGGTCGGACGGCTGGTGCTGGGCATCGGATTCAGCGCTGTCCTGCTGGTAAAGCGCGCCTGGAGCGACCGTCTGCGCATTGGGGAGCTCGTACTTTCCTTTGCCGACATTGTGATACTGATCCTCTTTCTCCAGGGATCCCCCGACGGGTACATTCGGTTTGACCTGATGGAGCAGACCGAAGTGTTCTCTGCCGTCGCTCCAATACTTAGATGGGTGTTCACCGGCGTCATCGTCCTGATACTTGTCATGACTGTTGCGGAGACCGCAAAAAAGATTACCGGGTTCTTCGTAAAGCCCGCTTCCAGAATTGAGCTGTAGCACAGCTCAGGACATCTGGTACATCACTTCGATCATGGGCTCAAAGTTCATGTGCTGGCGCATGAGCTCCTGGGCCCGTTCCTTGTCCCGTGAAATGATCGCAGAGGCTACTGCACGATGGCTTCTGCGCACCGTCTCCTGGTCCTGGGAAGAGAGATTGGAATAGACATTTGTGACCTGACGGTTTATCAGGATCATGACGGAGTTCAGCAGCCGGAAATTGAGATTGTTTCCTGAGCATCGGGAGATGTGAAGGTGAAACCCCCGGTGGAGGGCTTCAAACACATCGGTTTCAAATCCCGTATTCTCCAGTTTCCGGTCTATCTCCTTCAGCTCCTCAAGTTCATCATTGGTGGAACGCAGGGCAGCGTTGCCCGCATTCTCTATCTCAATCGCTCGGCGGAGTTCAAACAGGTCCTGCTTGTCAGTCCGCTCGAAGGTGAGAATCATCTCAAGGGGAAAATACCCGTCCCGATGGCTCGGGTCATTTATAATGATGCCCCTTCGCGGCCTGGTGGTTACAATCCCCAGAAACTCCAAAACCCGGAGAGCCTCTCTGAGGGTCGGACGACTCACATTGAGCATATTCACCAGTTCCTGCTCCCTGTAGAGCTTCTGTCCGTAGGTAAGCCTGCCTTCCCGGATCATCTCAATGATGGTATGAATGATCTGGAAATACATCTTCTGGTTTTCCACCGGGCGTAATGTCAGCTGCTCCATGAATAACTCCTGCAAAATAAGAGGTGACTCAGTATACCCAATATTTCTAAAAAAGTATACTCTCTCACGCGGGTTCTCTACACTGCTGATGAAACATGTCACAAACAGGATTTTCGGTTGACATCCAGGACATGGTGTTTCATACTGTATTTAGTTAACTCATATCACTCAATTGGAGTACTATATGGAACTTCCTAAACCAAGGGACTTTTCCCAGGTGCCGGCGTATATTCCCGGTAAATCAGAAGAACGGGTGAAGGCTGAATACGGACTTGAAACGGTCATCAAGCTTTCCTCAAATGAAAACCCCATGGGTCCCTCCCCGAAGGCCCTGCTTGCGGTGCAGCACCATCTCTCATCAGCATTCCGTTATCCCGACCATACCAGCACCGCCTTGCGGGAATGCCTGGCAGCATACCATGATCTTCCCGCCGACCATTTCCTCGTATCAGCGGGCCTTGAGGAGATGATAAACTGCATCGGCAGAGCATATATTCTGGAAGGCCAGCGGGCAGTGATGCCTGAAGTGTCCTTTATAAAGTATGTCATCAGCGCCCGCCTGATGGACTCACCTCCTCAGTTTGTACCGATGAAGGATTTCGGCATTGACCTTGACGGAATGCTGCAGGCCGTGGACGACCGGACCAAGATTATCTGGATTGCAAATCCCAACAATCCGACGGGGACCTACCTCAGTGAAACCCAGCTGAAGGAGTTTCTCTCACACATACCTCCCCGTATCCTGGTGGTACTGGATGAAGCCTACTGTGAATTTGCCGATGCACCGGACTATCCCCAGAACTCCCACCGGTATTTCGAGGAGTATCCCAATGTGCTGGTCCTTCGGACCTTCTCCAAGGCATTCGGACTGGCGACCTTCAGAATCGGATACGCCATCGGCATTCCTGAACTGCTGGAGCCGATTCTCAAGGTACGTGAAATATTCAGCGTATCCTCCCTGTCAGAGACGGCAGCCTGTGCAGCACTGCAGGACACGGAATTCCTGGAGCATTACCGGCAGCTGGTGCTTACGGAGAAAAAGCGGTACTACCATGAACTGGACCGTATGGCCCCCCTGGGAATTTCCTATGTCGAAACCCAGGGAAACTTCATCTACATCACCCTTCCTGAAGAGAGCCAAAAGGTCTTTCAGGGGCTGCAGCAGCGGGGTGTGATTGTACGTCCTGCGGGGAAGTACGGAATCAGGGTTACCATCGGAATCCCGGAGGAAAATGACGCCTTTTTCGCCGGTCTTGAGGAAGTAATCAGAGAAATGAGGAGCACACCATGAAAAAACTGCTGACGGGCAATGAAGCGGTAGCCCGGGGGGTGTATGAAGCCGGCTGCACCGCAGCGGCTGCCTATCCAGGCACCCCGAGCACGGAGATCCTTGAGGAGATTTCCCAGTATCAGGAAATATACAGTCAATGGTCACCCAACGAAAAAACAGCCCTGGAGACTGCGGCGGGTGCGTCATTTGCCGGGTCCCGGGCTTTCAGTTCCATGAAGCATGTGGGGCTCAATGTTGCTGCTGACCCGCTGTTCACCATTGCCTATACCGGAGTTAACGGCGGACTGGTCATCAACACCAGTGATGAACCCGGCATGCACAGCTCCCAGAATGAGCAGGACAACCGCTGGTATGCCCGTGCTGCGAAAATCCCGATGGCTGTTCCCTCAGACAGCAGTCAATGCAGGGACTTTGTGCTTGAGGCATACCGCATCAGCGAAACCTTCGACACCCCGGTGCTGCTGAGAACCACCACCCGGGTCTGCCACAGCAAGTCCCTGGTCGAACTGGGAGAGCGTCAGGAAGTGCCCCAGAGACCCTACCGGAAGGACCTGAAGAAAAACCTGATGACCCCGGGCCATTCCCGGCCGAAGCACCAAGTGGTGGAACAGCGGCTGAAGCAGCTTGCTGAATATGCAGAATCATCCCCGCTGAACTTCATCGAAGGGGACTCCCGGGAGATCGGGATCATCACCACCGGCATAGCCTACCAGTATGCCCGGGAAGTCTTCGGTGACCGGGCTTCCTATTTCTACATCGGGTTCACCTATCCCCTGCCCGTGGAATCCATCAAGCGTTTTGCATCATCGGTCTCCACGGTGATTGTGATTGAAGAAAATGATCCCTTTATTGAGGATGAGGTGCGCAGGCTCGGCATCTCCTGCATGGGAAAAGACCGGCTTCCTATCTGTGATGAGCTCTCCGTTACGGTGATACAGAAATGTTTTGCTGACCTGCTGAACATCACGGTGGAAAAACCGGAATCCGTCGCGCCCCTTCCTCCCCGTCCCCCGGCTCTGTGCCCCGGATGTCCCCATCGGGGGATATTCCATGTGCTTTCATCATATCCTGACGTCATAGCATCCACCGATATCGGATGCTACACCCTGGGGGCATTT
>PWNW01000252.1 GCA_003557605.1 Spirochaetaceae bacterium | reverse complement strand
GTATGATCATGGTCAATACCCGCCATACCGTGACGGTAGAAACGCACATCGGTGCCGCATACAAAGGCGCTCTGCACCTTCAGCAGCACGTCATTCGGGCCAATCTGAGGCACCGAAACATCACGAATCTCTATACGCTCTTTTCCTGTCAAACACGCAGCTTTCATATTTTATTCCTTCCTTGATATCTTAACAGGAACCTTTTCCCGTATTGATCTGTTGCCTGCCTCCACGACCCGTACGGCCTCAAGTCCGTCCCGTCCAGTGACCAGGGGTTCTTCATCTTTAATAATTGTTTCAATAAATGCTCTATCTTCTTCGTAATAGGCATCAAGAAACAGCGTTCTCCAGCTGGCGACAAAGGGACTGTGAATACCATCGGGGCTGATGCTCAGCACCGAGTGCTGCCGGTTCCTGCCTACATGAATGATGCCCTTGGTTCCCAGGATCTCAACTCGTGAGTCATACCCGTAGGCAGCACCTTGTGCTCCGTCAAGGAATCCCTGAGCCCCGCTGAGAAACCTGGCAGTCATGATTACATTGTCATAGAAATCGGGATATGCTTCACGGGCATCTGGACAGCGGTAGTTGCCCGCCACGGCATACACCTCTGAAACATAGCTCTGGGAATACCAGTGAAGGGTGTCGATATCATGGGAGGAAACCTCCGCTAAGGGGCCGTTGCTCTTTTTTATGTCATACATCCACGGCTGGGGAACGCTGGGACCATGGGTGAGCGACTTCACCAGGACCACCTCCCCGATCTCTCCCGATTCAATCCGCTGTTTCGCATACCGAAAGCTTTCATCAAATCTTCTCATAAAGCCGATCTGGAGCTTTACACCGCCACGCTCAGCTGACTCGATCATCTCAATACATTCAGCTTCATTCATTGCCATCGGCTTTTCACAGAGTATATGCTTCTTCGCCTCAGCAGCGGCACAGACGATATCACGATGGAACACTGTGGGAGTGACAACCACTGCTGCATCAATCTTCGGATCTTCAAGCACCTGGCGATAGTCGGTATATCCCGTTTCTATTCCGAGCTCCCTGCAGGCGTTCTTCAAAACTTCTTTGTCGGGGTCGCACATTGCCTCAAGGCGTGCTCCTGAGACCCGGCCGGCAAAATTTCGTGCGTGAATCATGCCGGCCCTTCCTGATCCAATAACGCAAATACCTACCATATTCTTTTCCTCATCTGTTCCGTTTGACGGTCTCAATAACAAAAGTATTTCTGTCCCCCCGGTAGTACGCCCGGGAAAACTCCACCGGCTGTCCCCCTTCATCGGAGGAGATAGTCTCAATATAATGCAGCGGAGCCCCCTTCTGTACGGTGAGATGGAGCGCCTCAAAATCTCCAGCAAGCCTAATTTCCAGCATCCTCCTGCTGGAAATGATGTTCACGCCAAAGGTTTCCTCCATCAGGCGGTACATCGATTCATGCTCCAGGTCCATAGAAATTATTTTCCTGAGGTTTTTTAATGAAGCGGGAAGATAGGTGGTAACCAGTACAATAGGCTCGCTGTCGATGCTTCTGAGACGGACCAGCTGAACCGCATCCTGGTCCTGCGAAAGCTTCAAGGCTTTTCGCACCGAGAGGGACGGAGAAACAATCCCTTTGCTGATCAATTCCGTGGCGGGGGTGAGGCCCTTCTGCTGCATCTCGTCATTAAAGCTTTCCAGGACCACCAGAAAATCCTGGGTGATTTTTTTCGGCACCACCATAGACCCCTTGCCTTTATGACGTACAATATAGCCCTCAGCAGCAAGCTCCCCCATTGCCTGCCTGACCGTTGACCGTGATATCTCATAATGCTCGCACAGCCAGTTCTCCGTCGGAAGCAGCGCTCCGTCCCCGGCATTTTGGATATAGTCAAGCAGCAGCTCCTTGAGCTGGTAGTACAAGGGTATCGGAATGCTCTTGTTTATTTCCTTGTCGGTCTGAAATGAGTCCATCACTGCTCCTTGCTCAAATAATATATCTTCCCGATTTCGGGAATCATGCAGTCATCTCCCTCATGAAATCCCCAGGCTTCAACCTCCCGGATGATAACCTCTTTCTCTACGGAGTTCTCCGCAAACATTCCAAAATGGTGGGGTATCCAGAAAGGAATGCCTGCACCTCGCACCAAAGCACATGCCTCTTTTACCGTAAAGTTTCCCGGTACTCCATGGGAAAAACGATATTCATCCCGTCCGTTTACCGGAAGCAGGGCTGCATCAATATTCAGGGAGGAGAGCTTCTGCTCCAGTCCGGGATAGGGAACACAGTCTCCGCTGTGATACACCCTGATGCCTTCAACTTCAATGACATATCCGAGATATTTGCTGTTCCCGGACTCATCGGTCACCAGTTCTTCATGGGCTGATGCGAGGGTAGAGACAGCAGCATGTTCGAAGGCTGCTGTTTCACCGCTGTTCATCGGTTTCAGCCGCTTGTCAGGCACTCCCCGCACTCCGGCGGTCTTTTCATCATATCTCGGGACTATGCATATAGGAGATGCTTCATCTTCCGGGGAGCTGTAAAGAAGCTTAAGCAGGCCCGGGTCCATATGATCACTGTGTGCATGGGAGCACAGCAGCAGATCAAGACATCCTGAGAGCTGCTGTGCCGTAACTGGTGCATCGGCCATCCTGATATGGGGAAACAGCGTATCCCGGTATTTTTCAGCCAGCACATCCGAAAGATAGAGGTCCACGGCAATACTGACTCTGCT
>PWNW01000131.1 GCA_003557605.1 Spirochaetaceae bacterium | reverse complement strand
CGGCTATCAGCTTGGAGTAGTCATCAATGTTCTCATTGGTGGGATAAAATACCTGGTCCTCCGGGGGCCTGAGCTTTTTATCAATCCTGCTGATGAAGTACTTCAGAAACGAATAGCTGAACCCCGCCTTGTAGGTCACCGGAGCAATATTGCCATCCTCATCGGCCCATTCATCCATGGTGAAGGGATAAAAATTCCTGCAGCTCACTCCCATGTAGTTGATTAAATCCGCCAGGGGCTCATAGGTCTCCGGTGCAGGATTTCCCAGAATCGTCACGAATGGTTTATCCTCCCGGTCTGACTCCTGAATCTTTGAAAACAGATGGGCATAGATAAACAGCCCGGGGTTTTTGCAGATCTGGATCTGAAAATCCTTATTAGGGTGATTCTCCAGCTGCTTTCCTGACATCTTCCGAACCCTCTCCAGCACTTCGGTGTCCCTGAAAGGTATCCAGGGAGCGGGGGAAAACGAAAAATCCTTCATATTCATACCTCCTGTCAATATCTATCTTATTTCCTATGATATTTCTGCTCTCCTGCAATCCAGCAGGAAACTACCTGCAGGTTTTCATCAAGCAGGGAAAAATCAGCATCATACCCTTCAGCAATTTGACCTTTCACATCATCAAGCCCAAGAATCCTGGCCGGGTTACCTGCAAGCATCCGTGAAGCCAGGGGCAAGTCTATTCCCAGAAACTTGACAGCATTGCGAAGAACCCGGTCCATGGTCAGGCCGCTTCCTGCAAGCCCTCCAGCGGTCTGTCCCTCGTGGTAGATCTCCACCATTCGTGCCGGCGCCCCGTCATAAGCGACATCAACATCCCGGTTTCCGATGCCTCGGTAGCGTCCAGGAGGCATCCCTGCATTGATGTTCGCATCGGTGATCAGCGCGACACTGTCGTGTCCCTTGCAGGCTAGTGCCATCTCAACAGCAACCGGATGGACATGTTCGCCGTCAAGGATAAAGTCCACGGTAACTCTAGGATCTGCCATGATCGCCTCAACTGCCCCGCAGCCCCTTACTCCCCCCTCCTGGTCTCCAGGATAGGGAAACACATTGTAGAAATGGGTTGCATGCCGGGCACCTGCCTGTATTGCGGCTTTTGTCTGGTCCACCGTTGCCTTCGTATGGGTAATAAACGCAGGATACCGTTCAGACATGGAGGGAAGCAGTTTTTCAACACCTGGAAGTTCCGGAGAAACAGCGAACACGCAGGGAAAGGGAGCCGCCGCATGCTTAAGGGCTTCAACCCGCTCCAAGGTGTGCTCCTTGGGAAGGTTTGCTATGGCTCCAGTGAGAAACAGAAAGTAGCCCTCTAGAAACAATCCAAGAATCTGCGTACCCTCTGACTTTGCCTGGGCAAGCTCCCTGAGCAGCCTCAGGTCATCCTGAGGGTCCGGCATAGGAGTCACGGTAGGAAGGAACCCTGTAACTCCGTATCGCGGGAGAATGCTGCATAGAGCTTCCAGGTCCTGTTTTCCCGTATCAACCATCTTGTTGTAAGTGCCGTGAATATGGAGATCAATACATCCTGGAAACAGATAGGCACCCCCTGCATCCACAGATACTTCTGGGGCAAATGGCTTTTTTCCTCCAGGAGGGACCAGTGAATGGATTTTCCCGTCCCTGCAGTACACCCCATACCCTTCAAGGATGGAGTCCTTGGTCACTACAGCTGCATGTTCAATGCATAATGATTTCATACCAGCTCTCCTATTTTGCGGTATACCCGCCGTCGACGGGAATATTTGTTCCCGTGAGGTATAAGGATGCATCGGAAGCAAGGAATACGATGATCCCTTTCAAGTCCGTATCATTTGCCATTCTTCCAAGCTGGGTACGGTCACTGTAGTTCTTCACAAACTGCTCAGGATGTGAGTTTTCCTGCAGTCCCCCGGGACTGATGCAGTTGCATCGGACATTAAAGCGCCCGAAGTAGGATGCGCAGAACCGGGTGTAGTTGATCATGCCTCCCTTATGAAAGAAGTAGTCAGAGGGCCACCCTTTCCCCATATCCGTGCCGTCATAGTTATGATGCTCTATTCCCACCATGCCCATCATGGACCCGATGTTAATTACTGATCCGCTGTTCTGCTCAATCATCACCTTGCCGAATGCCCGGGTCACAGCATGCAGCCCCGTGGCATTGATCCTCCAGCTCTCATCATACGCTGAAAGATCGTCATCCCAGCTTTTTGTGGTCCGTGCCACCGCATTGTTCACCAGGATGTCAACCTTCCCTGCACGCTCCATCATTTCATCACGAAGCTGCAGGACCGACTGCTCATCCCCCTGGTCAAGCTTCAGGGCTGTCACCTTCTCGCCCTTATTACGATGGAATTCAGCCACCTCTTCAAGGGCTGCAGTATTCCTGGACGCAATATAGGTATCTGCTCCCGCCTCCGCTAGAGCAGCGACAATCTGTCTTCCGTATTTTCCCGCACCTCCGGTGAGAAGGGCGGTCTTTCCCTCCAGGGAAAGCATCTTCATAACATGCATATTTTCCTCCTTATCAGGACTTTATGCCGTACTGTGAAATCGGTTCGTTGGAAACTTCAATTCCGCTGGCAGAGGCAAGCTCCTGCCAGTACCGGCTTAATCCCACCACATCAGCTCCCATGCTGATCAGTGAATACCCCATATCGGCAAGTTCCTGAAGATTCCCCGGATGCCCCACTGCACCGGCAAATTTGCCGTTGCGGAGGGCCGCTTCTGCAACCAGCTTTCT
>PWNW01000137.1 GCA_003557605.1 Spirochaetaceae bacterium | reverse complement strand
TGTTGCAAAGTGTTGCATATCACGTATAATCTACAGTTATATCATGAACAGCAAGGAGCTTACCGATATGTCAGATGCAAAATTAATCGTGCTTGCCATTGGAGGCAATTCACTGATATCAGATCCGAAGCACGTAAGTGTGAAGGCCCAGTACCAGGCAGCTGAAGAGACTGCCCGTCACATAGCAAAACTGATTACTGCGGGTCACCGGGTTGTTGTAGCCCATGGGAACGGTCCCCAGGTAGGGTTTATCCTCAGGCGTGCAGAACTCGCCAGAGAAGTCCTGCATATGGTCCCCCTGGACTCCTGCGTTGCCGACACCCAGGGAGCCATCGGGTACAACCTGCAGATGGCCCTGTACAATGAGCTGCATAAACTCTCTGATCATACCCCTGTTGCTACTGTGGTGACCCAGGTGGTGGTGGATTCTGAAGATCCCTCTTTTTCTAAGCCTGCTAAGCCCATCGGATCATTTATGGACAGGGAAACCGCCGAAAAGCATCAGCGTGAAGACATGTGGTCAGTGGTTGAGGATTCCGGCAGAGGATATCGAAGGGTGGTGCCGTCACCGCTTCCCAAGAGGATTGTGGAGATGGATGCTGTGAAGGCCCTGCTGGAGCGTCGTGCCGTTGTGATAGCCGCCGGAGGGGGGGGCATACCCGTGGCAGAGCTGCCCGACGGGACCCTGGAAGGCCGAGAAGCGGTGATAGACAAAGACCTGGCTGCATGCCTGCTGGCAAAGGAACTTCAGGCGGACATGTTCGTCATTTCCACTGCAGTAGAAAAGGCTGCACTGAACTTCGGAACTCCCGATCAGCGTTTTATTGACCGAATGAGCAGCTCTGAAGCAAGAACATACATTGACCAGGGACATTTTGCCCCGGGAAGCATGCTTCCGAAGATACAAGCGGTGGTTGATTTTGCAGAAACAACAGGAAATATTGGGATTATTACCGATCCGAAGCATCTATCTGAAGCAATAGCAGGAACAGGAGGCACACTGATTTTTCCCTGATGAAGAATTTCCGTAATAGTTGACTGAAATATTCATCTTTATTATGTTAATAAATATTACGGAAATGAAAAATATGTACTGATGTACAGAGGGGAGAAACAGCAGATGAGCCAAAGAACTGAGAAGGCCTATTTTGTGGGAACCGCAAAGGTGGGTGAACGGGGACAGGTTGTTATTCCGAAGACTGCACGGGAAGAGTTTTCCATTCAACCAGGTGATACGCTGATGGTGATCGGCAGTCCTAAGAAGGGAATCACCTTTGTGAAGGCAGAAAAGCTTGAGGAAATAACAGAGGTTCTAGGATTCCTGCAGAGGGATGAAGCCCTATGACATATGTGATTGTCGGCGGGGTTGCCGGAGGGGCAAGCGCTGCTGCACGGCTCAGACGTCTTGATGAGTCTGCAGAAATCATTGTTATCGAGCGCGGAAAATATGTCAGTTTCGCAAACTGCGGACTGCCCTACCATATCGGCGGAGTCATTGAAGACCGGAGCAGCCTCCTTGTACAGACACAGGAGGGTCTTTCTCAGGCTATGAATCTTGACATACGGGTCCTGCAGGAAGCTGTATCTCTGGATACCCTGAAGAAGCAGCTTACCATCAGAGACCGTAAATCAGGCAGGCAGTACCATCAGTCCTATGACAAGCTGCTGCTCTCTCCTGGTGCGGAGCCTATCAAGCCTCCAATTCCGGGAATAGACTCACCGAGAATTCTTACGCTCCGGTCCATGGAAGATATGGACCGGATCATTGACTCCATTGAGCGTTTCGGAGTCTCTCGGGCTGCGGTAGTCGGAGCGGGTTTTATCGGAGTTGAGATTGCTGAGAACTTCAGGCACCGGGGAATTGACGTATCTGTTGTGGAAAAACTCAACCAGGTCCTTGCTCCGGTTGACTATGAAATTGCCAGTCAGGTGCACCAGCATATGGCAGAACATGGCGTATCCCTCTATTTGAGCAACGGGGTCAAAGAGTTCACTGATGATGAAGACGGAATATCGGTGCATCTTGAGGACGGTTGCATACTCCATGCAGATCTGGTGGTATTGTCCATTGGTGTATCTCCTGAGACCTCCCTCGCCCGTGCGGCTGGTATAGAAACAGGCCCCACCGGAGGGATCAAGGTTGATGAAACCTTAAGAACCTCCGATGAGTCAGTCTATGCTGTGGGGGATGCGGTTGAGGTGTCCCATGGCATTGACGGCAGAAGGGTGCTCATCCCCCTGGCATGGCCTGCGAACCGGCAAGGACGTATCGCTGCTGATACCATGGCGGGAAAACAGGTGCGAACATATAACGGTTCCCTCGGGACATCAATTTTGAAGGTTTTCGACCTCACCGTTGCTTCAACGGGACTCAACGGAAAGACCCTCCGCAGTCTTGGTGTTCCCTTCAAGTCGGTAACAGTTACCAGAAACAGCCATGCCGGATATTTTCCAGGAGCAGAGACGATGAACCTGAAGGTCCTCTTTGGGAAGGACGGGCGGATCTTCGGTGCCCAGGGTATCGGCCGGGAAGGCGTTGATAAACGGATCGATTTGATTGCTGCAGCGATAAAAGGGAACATGAAGGTGCAGGACCTGCAGGATCTTGAGGTTGCCTATGCTCCGCCCTACAATTCAGCCAAGGACCCGGTGAACATCGCAGGATATGCTGCGGAAAATATTCTTGATGGACTTGTTAAGACCGTTACCTATGACCAGGTTGAGCAGTTCCTCGGAGAAGATCATGTCCAGGCCCTGGATGTCAGGACCCCGGAAGAGCATGGGGACGGAGCAATACCGAATTCTCTGAACATCAGCCATGATGAACTGCGTCACAGGCTGGATGAACTTGACCGTGACGTTACCTACCTGGTTTACTGTCAGGTCGGGCACAGAGGATATCTTGCCTGCAGAATCTTGGAGCAGAACGGGTTCAAGGCGGTGAATCTTGACGGGGGGTATGCCCTTTGGCAGCCTGCTTCCTTGCAGAAAACATGCTGGAATGTTCCTGAAGAGCACGCTCAGGCATATGCCCAGGGACTGTAGGTATGGGAATTATTTTTTACTGTCGGCTATGCTGTTCCTGTACTGCGCATAAAGGAGTTGTGAAGGCAGTTTCAGGATGCAGCGGTGTTGTTTCGCCGGAATAATTTTTGGAACAGTGAAGGGCTGAAGAGTTTCCACCACTGCCCCTGGATGAACACCAGGGGCAGCACGATTGCCATGGTGAGCTGGTTGCCCTGGGGATGCTCCATAAAAAACCTGAAAATCACAGATGCCAGAGACATGATGCCGATAATTCTCCAAAGCAGTACCAGGCGGATCTGAGCGGAAGCATTTCCCCTGGCATATTTGATGCCCCAGTATACCGCGCCAAGCCATAGGGGATTCACTATCAGGGCATTCAGGTTTTCACGGGTAACATCATGGTCAGTAAACAGCATCATGAACAGCAGCGCTGTGCCGAAGATCCCGAAGAACAGACCCACAGCCGCCTGGGATATTCCGTAGATGCGAGTCCATGCGGTCTGTTTTCTAATGATAAATACCATGAGCAGCATCAGCAGAAATCCAATACCAAGCCCGTACGGCCAGATCGGCTGCCATGTATGGGGTACCTTCGGGCGCTCGGCAAATTCAGTAATAACCCGATTCGATGCCGCCAGGGGGACAGAGCTCCCTTGGACATCAATGTAAGAGAACTCCAGGATGGCCTGTTCCAGTTCGAAGGGGAGAAACATCTCCTCCCATCTGGTGATAGGAGTATCAATACGGGGACCCTGGAGGAAATTGAGAAGCCACAGCATGGGATATGAGGAACCGGAATGGCGGCTGAAGTGGTCCCGAAGGGTCATGCGGCCTTCCTGTGCTTCAGCCCATTGTTTGAACTGGCCGCCCACTGCATCATCTATGATGTCCCGTATCCTTGTTGCGCAGTTATCGAAGTAATGGTGGTAAAGATAGGTGTTGTTCTCAGGAAGCACTTCCTGCTGGAGAAATGCTGAAATGTCTTTTCTTGTTTCAGCTGGAAGTTTCAGGGTGATAACCCTCATGTTCCGCCTGTCCCGCTCGGCAGCATACACATGATGGTATGAAGGGGTGGAAATTTTGGAATAGATCAGCCGACCCATGGCAAAGTTGACGAAAAAATTATCCTGAAGAAAATCAAACACTCCATAGTCATAGAGAAGCGCTCTTCCTGTACGGGGGTCATCTGAGATGATAGCGGTATGACCGAACCAGATGTATACCGGGTCTCCCTGTCCGAGGGTGACAATGCTGATTTCCGGTGCGTTGTCATTTCCCGATAATGATATGGTGCACATGAGAAGCATCATGCAGATGACATATTTCATCCGACAGCTGGATAATTTCATGAATTTCTGTAAGTCTCCATTATATGAGAAGGTACCTGATACATATCCTTGCAGAGTAACGGGGATTGGTCAAGGTTTTTTTTCATTGACTCAATTTCTCTGATCAACTACTGTATGTCCATGGAAACAAAACGCTTTTCTCAAACTGCGGTAGAAGACTTTTATATCGCTCAGGATCTCAACTGCGCAGAGGCATTGCTCGCTGCTGCTTCCGAGAGGTATCAGCTGGGGCTGAATGAGGCCGCTCTGCGATGTGCTGCCGGTTTCGGAGGGGGAATGGGCATAGGATCTGTCTGCGGGGCCCTCACAGGGTCTGTGATGGCTATGAGCAGCCTCTTTGTCAGAGAGAAGGCCCATGAAGGGCCTTTGATGAAGGAGGTGAACCGAAGGTTCTTTGAGCTGTGTCTGCAGCGCTGGGGTTCGATTCATTGTGAAGTGCTCAAGGAACGGTATTATAATGACGAGCATCAGTGCAGCCGGGTGGTTGAATTCTGTGCGGAACTGCTTGAGGATGTGGTTGAGGAGTTCAGCAGCAGCAGGGTAAGGTAGCTACAGCTCCATATCCTGCAGGGGATTTCTCTTGGTGATTTTCTGACTTATGTATGAAAGCCATTCATCAGCACGCTCGGTTCCGGTGATGTTTTTTTCAAAGAACTGGTTGAGCAGTTCGATTCTTTGAATGAACTCGCCGTCAATAACATGCTCAACACGGCAGGCAGTGGCTTCAGCTTCATCAGGGGTGAAATGCAGCACATCATGGAGAAACTTCTTAATGGTGGTATGCCTGGTGGAGACCTGGGAGCCTATGCGTCTGCCTTCTTCTGTCAGGGAAATGTAGGAATTTTTTTTATAGTTAACCAGCCCTTTTTCCCTCAGCAGCTTGACAGCATTGGTCACGGAGGGCATGCGCACATTTAGCATATCAGCAATCTGCTTCACCCTGGCAACTTTATATCGTCGCTCAAGGATCAGTATGGCTTCCAGGTAGTCTTCAAGGCTCTGTGATAATAATTGCTCTCCCATGATCTTAAATGTAGACAATAATTCCTCAACATGCAATATCTTCAGCCTGCAAAAAGGGAAAGAAGCTGTAGTGAGCTGCCTGCAGGACAGAAAAGCCGCGCTGGAAATAAGGATTTATTCAGCCTTGAAGTACCAAAGCACCTGTTCGTGTGGTACTATTTTGGTACTGGGATATCTATGGAAATGCAGAAAATGAAGATATGATAGGATGACCCAGAATCAGGAATAAGAGGAAGCACCCTCTGAAAATAACACAAAAAAACAGGAGCACAACATGGCACTATCAAAACTGGAAGCAGGCACGGCGCTGCTGGACATTTCACCGGAAAAAGGGATCAGTCTGGCTGGCTATCCCCATCATCTGCGGCCGAATACGGGGGTTCATGATCCCCTGTATGCAGCATGTCTCTATCTGTCAGACGGACAGACCGAACTTGCCATAGTAACCCTTGATATCACAGGGATTTCAAAAAAGCATGTTCAAAGCATCCGAAAGCGGGCGTCTGAGCAGAACGGTATTCCGGAGGGGCATATTCTGGTGTGTGCTTCACACACCCATTCTGCTCCCCGGTGCACTCCTAACAACAACATGGATGCCCTGAAGGGGGCAACCATGAATGAGCAGTATGCATCAATGGTGAAAGATGCCTGTGTGCAGGTCATCAGTGATGCAGTATCAACGAAGTTTCCTGCAGAACTGGGGACAGAGAAGGGCTTCTGCGGAAGAGAGCAGGGAGTAGGGGGGAACCGACGTGACCCTATGGGAATATCGGACCCTGAGGTATGGGTTATTGGAGTTAGGGACCTTGAAGGCAGACAGCGCGGGGTGCTGGTGAAATATGCGCTCCACCCAACTTTTCTCCATTCTGATAATTTTTTTGTTTCAGCGGATTATCCCGGGAATATTCGGGAGTATATCAACGGGATGTATCCAGAGGCGGTGTTTCTCTTTGCTCAAGGAACTTCAGGGAACCAAAGTCCAAGGTATTTTCGAAGCGGCAAGACCTTTGCTGAAGCAAAACGGGCAGGACATGCAATTGGAAAGGAGGCTCAGCGGGTGCTTGCGCAGATGGAATATACCGATGATGTTCCTCTAAGTGTGAAATCTAAGGAAGTGCATATAGAACTTCGGGATTTTCCTGACCGGTCGGAAGCTGAAGCGAGGGCAGAACAGCTTAAGCAGGCATGGCATGCCCTGCGTGATTCAGGTGCTCCTGAGACGGATGTATGGAACGCTGAACTGCTGTTTCTTGGAGCAGAGGACACGGTAAGCATGATGATGCTGTATGAAAGAGGAGAACTTGCTGGGCTGAATGACAATTCACCAATGGAGGTGCAGGTGTTAGGAATCGGAGATGCCCGTATTGTCGGGTTTCCTGGAGAAATATTTGTTGAGTTCGGGATTACCGTTCAGTACCGTTCTCCCTTCCCGAAGACCTTTGTTGTGGAGCTTGCAAACGGAGCGCTTCCCGGGTATGCAGCCACTGCCAGGGCCTATACCGAAGGAGGATATGAAAGCTGGAATTCCATGCTCACCGGCAGAAGCGGCGAACAGCTTGTTGATGCAGCGGTTCAGCTGCTTCATGAGATGTCATAGCAAAGAAAGTGCTCTGTCCCCTTTGTTTGAGATGGAGACATTAGGACTCTGCGGCATGTAACCAGCATGCCGCAGAGTAATTCCTTTCAAAGTGGTAATTACTCGCTAAAATAGTCCTTGGCTTTCACTATCAGGTTATACCTGCTGTGGATGCCGATTTTGGAATAGATCACTGAAGCGTAATTTTTTACTGTCTGTTCGGCTATATTCATTTCAGCAGATATTTCCTTGTTGGTTAACCCTTTCGACAGCAGTTCAAGCAGCTTGAGTTCCCTTGGTGTGAGAATTTCTTCCCAGTTATGAGTATCTTCTTCATCCTTCTGATGCTGTTCCTTGGATGAGCGAATTACTCGTCGTGCGATCCTTGGAGCTATGAGTGTGCCTCCTTTAAGCACTGCCCGAATTGCAGCGAGCAGATGTTCAGGAGGCCTGTCCTTAAGCAGATATCCCACCGCTCCAATGTCGATAGCCTCGGTTACATAAGCATCATCATCAAAGGTTGTGAGAACTATGATGAGTATTTCCGGTTGATTTTTGAGAATCTCCCTGGCAGCCTGGACGCCGTCGAGCACAGGCATGCGAATATCCATAAGAATTAGATCCGGCTTGAGCTTCGCAGCTAGTTCAATCGCCTGCTGTCCATTCTCGGCAATACCGCAAATCTGAAGATCCTCTCCAAGGCTTTCAATAACAATTTTCAGGCTCTGAACAAACAGCACCTGATCATCAGCCAGCAGAATTTTTATGTTGCTCATCTGTTATGCTCCTCAGGGGTATCATGACTTTAATGGTAAACCCCATTTTTGTACTTTCATATTCAAGCACACCCTTCATCTGGAGAGCTCGTTCCTGCATGCTTTTAAGCCCGATTCCCTGGGTAATGCTTTGGCATCCTAGACCATCATCAGAAATATAGATATTGAGGTTTTTTCTATCCTGTCGAACTTGGATGTACATATTTTTTGCCTTTCCATGCTTGATCGTGTTCACAATAGCTTCTTGGAATATTTTTTGGAGATGGTTCAAAATGGTCTTATCGCTGATAGCAATCGTTCCACCGAATTCAACATTGATGTTCAGATTAAAGGCACCTTTTTTCGAGAGTTCCTTGAGTCGCAGCAGCAGTGAATTCAAGGTGTCCTTCGGGGTGAAGTTGTCAGAGCGCATGATCCGGAGAATGCTTCGTGTTTCCTGAAGTCCCTGTGCTGACTGCTGTTTAAGGTCCTGAAGCATCGTTTTAAGTCTGGGAACATCATGGATAACATGGGTCATTGCTTCAGACAGCATAATGATATTGGTGAACACATACCCCAAGGAATCATGAATTTCACGGGTAATCCGGTTTCGCTCATATTCTGCTGATTCCCGTTTTGCATCAGCAGCATAAAGCAGAGCCTGTTCTCCCATCAAGCTGATGTCCCTCAGGGTATCCTGCAGCCGAGTGTTCTCCTTTTTGTAAGCATTAAGTCTCATCAGGAACCAGGAACCTAGCAGCATTACCGCAGCATTAACGGACATTACTGAAGAAGTTATTACTAGACGAGAAGTGTCCAGAACATACTGATATGTTTGGCTGTCAAAGTAATGGCTTATATGGATAACCACAGCCGCAGAAAACAGCAGAAGCATCACTACTTTAAGCTTAAACGGCTGAAGCCACAAATACAGTTCGTAGACGACTGGAATAAGTATTAGAAGTTCTGCAAAAAAGGGAAGGTCTGTCGGTATGGATATAAGGAAGATAATAAAAAGATAAATTGAGTAACATGAGGTACCCTGTCGGTACGAATAGAGCAGTCCGATGTTTACAGCGATAAGTGAAAAAAGGGAAAGGAAAAAAAATTGAGAAGACCATGGAGAGTATTTTGATGATAAAAACATGTATGCATAGATTACCATAGCAATATGGAAGGCAAATATGAGAAACCAAACAGCGAATCGTACAGGTGATGTTAAAAGAGCTTGTCTTTTCGATTTATTGTTGAAAAAAAGATTCTCTTCCATACCTTCTTCGTTTCCTTTTTGAATTCCGTTAAGGATAAATCAGGTTCGGCAGTAAAGCAAGATAGACAGTTCCGTCTGTTTGCGTTTCCATGTCTGTGTGTTTGAAAAATGGTTAAATTTATTGAATGTGTATACATAATAGATAGATTAGAGCACTGTTTGATACAGGAAAGCAATAAAACAGATATACCCTTGCACTATGCATCACAAGAAAAGGATGTATGGGCGATGTACTTTTCAAAAATATGCGGTAATACGGAAACTGAGATGTTTAAATAAACAGCCGGCAGTGACATGAATCTGCGATGACATGCAGGATGATGCAGCATAAGGGGATCGTCAACACTGTTCTTTTGAAAAATCAGGAAATAGCCAGAGGTACTATGGTATGGTTCGTCAAGGTACCTATTGAGTACCAAAGTAACTAGCGTGTGCTCATCTTTGAACTTATACTTAACTTGATTCAGCAGTCTGGTCATGAGTTTTCACCCCTTTGCAGCGTTTTGCATGCTTGACCAGCACTAGTTTCCAGCGGATATCGGTTTTGTTTGCAGATTTGCAAGACTGGATGCACCTTGAATGTCAGGGACTGTCCGGTACAAGGGTCGGTTATCTGACAGATGAAAAAACAGTATTATTGAAGGAGGAAGGAAGAGATGAAGAAACACGCAGTTGTTTTCATGGTAATTTTGATGATGGTAAGTTTACCGCTGTTTGCAGGCGGTGCTCGGGAACGGCCTGATACCATTACACTAACCGTGTGGTTTGGAAGGGATGATTTTATCCCCACGGATAGATTTGCATCCTTTATGGAAGAAAACCCGAACATCAGAGTAGAGGCCGAGGTTGTTCCATTGGAAGAGGCTACAACGGAGTTCATGCGATACCATCAAGCAGGGCTCGGGCCGGATGTGTTCCAAACATTCTATACTCAGATTGAGGTGCTTAACGGGAGGAACATGCTCTATGATATGACACCGTATTTCGATCAGTGGGAGCAGGAAGATCCTGAGGATTTTGCTGATTTAACTCCCCTTGCAATAATGGGTGCTACCACATCAGATGGAAAGATTGTGGGTATCAATATGGTGGACAGCGGCAGTTCCATGGTGTACCGGGTAGACTGGTTTAATGAGCTGGGGCTAGAAGCACCCGAGACAAAGAGCGAATTTATTGAAGCTGCTAAAGTCATCAGAGACAGCGGCATGCTTACGAGCGGACAGTATCCCATCTCAGTGATTGGAGGAAGCGGGGTTTCAGCACATATCTGGGTCAACGGCCGGTTCTGGAGGTATGGAGGAAAGCATACTGATACCGGACTGCCTATTGTTGATTCACAAGCAGGGATTGAGGTTGTTGATTTTTACCAGACAATCATGAGGGAACGTCTTGCAGACCCGGAAGTGATTTCCTGGGGTATGGGGGAGTATCGCGGAGCTTTTATTGGTGGGAATGCTGCCATGACAGACGATACCTTCGGTTGGCACGTCATGACCCCAATGCAGGAACAGCTGGAATATAAAGTTGAATGGGATATTGGTGCACCGGGGGCTCCTTGGCTTGATGGGAATCAGGACCAGGCTGTAGTAAATTCAGACCCCTATCCCTACTTTGTGAGCTCAATTACTGATCATCCTGAAGCAGCGATGAAAGTGATAAGATATCTTGCTGACAAGGAAATTTCAAAGGAAGTTGGTATGCGGTACCAGCCGGCAGCTCGGTTCTCTTTTATTGAGGATCCCGAAGTAAATGCGGAAAAACCCTTTGTTGCTGATATGATGGAACATGTCATCATAAAAGGCGTACCACCCATTCATCCGGATCAGGGCCAGATCAACTTGATTATGGTTGAAATGATGCAGGAAGCTCTTCAGAATCCCAATGCAGACCCTGCAGCCATTGCAGAAAAATATCAGGA
>PWNW01000083.1 GCA_003557605.1 Spirochaetaceae bacterium | reverse complement strand
GCCGGTGAAATGCTCGGGTACTGAAATCACACCAGCCCGGCAAGCCAGAAGCTGAACGGTATGGTGATAATTCCCAGTATGGTGCTGACAACTACCATGGTCCCGGCAAAGTCCGACTTAACCCCGTAGCGGATAGGCAGTACCGCAGAAAAAACCGCCGAGGGTAGAGCTGAGGAGACCAGCACTACAGTCCTCGTGATGCCGGTGATACCGAAGAGGGTCACGGCAGCCAGGCCTATCACAAACCCTCCTGCGAATCTCATCACCAGGCCCGCTATGATATGACGGTCAATGCGCATTGAGTATTCCTGCAGCGACACCCCAAGGGCCGCAGCGGCGAGTGGCGGTGCAGCACTGCCTCCAAAGTCCAGGGTGGTGAGTATCGGTTCAGGAACGGGAATGCCCAGGAGGCGGAATGCAAACCCTGCACATACTGCCCAGATCAGGGGAGACTGAATAATCCTTTTCACCGATCCAGAGCTGACCCCTCCGGTAATAATGAAGACCACCAGGGTAAACAGGTAGATGGTCATGAACTGATCAAACATCACCACAGCATTCATGGCCGATATGCCTCCCCAGAGGCTCATCAGCGGAATACCGAGAAATCCTGAGTTCATTACGATGATTGAGGGCATGAATGCCCGGGCATCTATCCCTGCAGTGCGGGCATAGAAATAGGAAACTGCGGTTAATACAATCACCAGAAAGGTAACCGACCCTGCCAGCTGTGCGATAACCTGTCCTTCAATGGTGCTTCTGTAGAGAGAATGAAACACCAGCATGGGCATCAGGAAATCGGCAATCAGCTTAACCAGCGTATCAGCACTGAGGTGATACAGCCTGCTGAGCAGGTATCCGCCTAAGGTCAGTATGAGAATTGGGAGGAGCTGAAGAAACGCGTGAACCAGCATGAAGCTACTATATTCAAAAACGTGGATGCTGCTCAAGACTTATTTCTCAGGATACAGGGAAAAGCGGTGGAGGACCTGGAGATGTTCCTTCCTGAGATACCAGTCATTAAATACAAGCTCCAGCTCTTTCACCATGAAGGTCCCGAATTCTCTGTGCCGATGTGCATGAAGGAATCTGGCAAATGCACTCTGGTCCTGCAGCTTCTCCTTCAGCCTGCAGACTGTTGCATGGGCAGTCCGCATAGGATACCGCTGTTCCAAGGTCTGATAGAGATTGCCGGCGGCAAAGGCTGTCCGCACAAGGTCGCGAATCTTCTTCAGTGAACTGTCCCGGGGGAATCCCTGGACAAGAATGCAGGATGGAGAAGCGGTAATACCGGAAAAATCAATACAGAACGGAGATATTCCACGGAGGGCTGCATCAATACGCTGAATATACCTGTCAATCGGAAGGCTGGAAAGGGTGAACCCTTCAATGCATGAAATAATTGGCATCACCGTAATATGCACATCAGATTGCGGGTAGCAGTACTGACGGGGTTCAATGTTCTGGAGATCACGGAGGAATCGCTGCACTGATTCCCCAACCGATGCATCGGGACGCAGTATCAGGGTCAAACCCCGCCGGGTATCAAGGGGGTCATCAATGCGAGCATCAACCTGGTAATTACCGGCTAGAAATTTCTGCCTCGACTCCTGGTAGAGTGTTTCGTACAATTCAGCGATATCCATGGCGCCTCGCTTAGTTTCTGCAGAAGCATACTGGTATTCTTGAAAGGAATCAACAGCATTTCTGGTACAGCGGCATCAGGACATAAAGATGCCGTACAGTCTAACAGGGACTGTACAGCAGTACATATCACATAAGGGATATGGTATGAGAAACCAGTTCAGCGTACTTCAACAGCAGCGCTGGTAATTACACCCTAGGTTCCGGAAATCGTGAACACCAATGTCTGGCTGTATTCACCTGTGGGAGTTTCAACTGGAACAGTGACTGTTATGGCAAAAACCTTTTCTGTTCCTGCAGTTGGCGTTCCTGTTGAAGTAACAGATTCCGCAGCAGCATTAGTTCCGTCCATGGTGGGACTAAAAGAATCTCCGTCATAGGTAAATGTGTAAGTCAAGCGATTGCTTCCGCTTTCAAGCCCCCATGTAGCTCCTTACGCTGGAGCCAGGGATACAGAATAATTTCTGTTTGCTGTCTCCACTAATGTGGTGCTGCCTTCCCAGGTGAAGCCGTCAGTGCCGGTATTCCAGGAAATGGATTCTGGATCTCCTTCTTTAAACTCAATCGAGACAAAATCAGTAATTGTACCACTTAACTGCAGCGTAGGATTGGCAAACAGGAAGGCAGATGTCATCAGACCGATCACGGCCAGACATATCACTTTTTTTAACATACTTTCCTCCATAACTTTGTATTAATAGTACTTCACCAAATTCCCATAGTCAATCATTGGATAACGGTTATTATGAAAAATTATCTAAAAAACATGAGGAAATAACCGTTTCTCTAGTGGAAACTTATTTACCTGCTCCACGGGGATAACTGTTTTTTGTATATGGCGGGTTTGGTGCAGGGGACGTCTGCTGTTTATTGGTTGACCACCATGGACAAATTACCTATCATTGCCCGGAGGGCATGGACAGCATCGACATGTCCGCTATAAGGGGTATCATGAAGGCCTTGCGCTCATCAATCAGATCAATATTCTATCGGCTGGTTCTCTCATATTCTCTTATAGGAGCACTGCCTTTGATAGTTGCCGGTCTGGTCCTGCTGCTGTGGGGAAACACCCTGGTAGTCAGGTTCGTGCAGAATATGGGTGCAAACGTTGTCGAGCGTG
>PWNW01000124.1 GCA_003557605.1 Spirochaetaceae bacterium | reverse complement strand
ATTTCTTGCCGCCAGTTCTGCTCCCTTGAGCTCAAGCATGATGCGAAGTTCAAGGAACTCAATTTCATATCCCTGTTTCCGCATGAACAGCGGTGCGATGACAGACAGGAACGGGGAGATGTTGAAATCAGAGATAAAGGTCCCGCCTCCACGGCGTACCTCCACAAGGCCGATTGCTTCCATGACCCGAAGAGCCTCCCGCAGGGACGGACGGCTTACATGAAACTTGGCTGCCAGCTCCCTCTCTGCGGGCAGGCGGTCTCCGGACTTCAGGTCCTCCTGTATGATGAGCTTGACGAACTGTTCAATAATCTCCTGGGAGACTCGTTTCGGCACAACCGGTTCAATCTGCATAACGGCACAAGTATACTCCTCTAAGCGGGAGCATACAAGAGAATGGATAAAAGAGAATAAAAAAAGATAAGAAAAAGTATTGACATTCAAATAAATAGAAAATAGAATAATTAGTAAATCAAACTAAAAGAAATTAGTATGCATGTTAATAATGAGGTGAATGATGGATCTGCAGTACAGCGAAATTCCTACAGCAGAGGAAGCGGCACATATGGTGGACCTGCTCAATACCCTTTCTTTGTTTTCAAGAAAGACAATGCTTGAGTGGCTCCCGGAACTGTTATCAGAACTGAATATGACCAATGAGCGCATGATGGTGATGTTTGAACTGCATCTTCAGCCTGAAATCAGTTTGAAAAAGCTTGCACAGAGCATGATGGTGGCACCTTCAACCATGTCCGTGATGATTAACTCACTTGTGGAGCAGGGAGTGGTTACCAGGCTTCCTGATGCGAAGGACCGTCGCAGGGTAGTGCTTCGGCTCAGTGAAAAGGGCAGGAGGGAGACTGAACAGACCGAGGAAGGACTGGTGAAGGGATTCCAGAAGTATCTGAAGGGACTGACTGAGACAGACCGCAGGGAACTTGCAGAGTCTGCAGAAAAACTGCTTGCGGTGGTCAAGCGGATAATGAACAGAGAGGAAATATAAGATATGGACCAGGAGCAAATTGTACTAGAAAGCAGCACGGCACGGGATGAGTTTCTTTCCCGTTCTCTTGGAAAACTGATCACCAGACATGCAGCACCTGCGGTGGCTTCCATGCTGTTTATGGCGTTCTACCAGATTACCGACGGGATTATGGTGGGAAGAAGTCTTGGACCGGAAGCCATGGCTTCCGTTCAGGTGCTCTACCCGGTGGTAGCTCTCCTGTCAGGACTGGCGGTGATGATCGGGGTAGGGGGCAACGCCCGGATTGCGGTGCTCCTTGGAGCAGGAAAAAACAGGGAAGCCGGCAGGGTCCTTGGACTGATTACTGCATTGGGCATCGGGCTCGGGGTGATCGGTACCAGCGCTGCAGCTCTCTTCATGCCCCAGCTGCTCGGCATCCTTGGAACTTCAGGGACCCTCGGGTATTTCGCTGGAGGATACCTGCAGGGAATCCTTCCCTTCTTTACCTTCATGGTGCTGACCTTCATCCTGGAGCAGTCGGTGCGCAATGACGGAAAGCCCAACCTGGCAGGTGGAGTCATGGCTGTGTGTGCGTTACTGAACATCGGGCTTGATTATCTGTTTCTGTTTGTCCTGCAGTTCGGCATCGAAGGGGCGGCTATTGCATCAGGTATCTCCCAGACCGCAGGGGCACTGGTATTCCTGGGATATTTTATCAAAAAGGGAATGAAGAAGAAGCCGGGACTGAGGTTTGCAAGGCCCGACGCATCACTGAGCACCCTGAAGACCGTAGCGCTTAACGGGTCATCAGAGCTCTTCAACAGCATCTCAATGGGTGTTACCACCTTCCTGTTCAACAGGATTATCCTTGCATATGTGGGCTCGATGGGAATTGCGGCCCTCACGGTGGTGCAGTACCCGGTCATGCTCGGCGTAATGGTCATCATGGGCATCGGAAGCGGCACCCAGCCGATATTCAGCTACAACCATGGAGCAGGGCTGAAGCATCGGGTGCTGGGCACCTTGAAGAGGACTGCTGGGGTATCCTTTGCTGTCGGAGTGCTGCTCTTTTTGGTGATGAGACAGCAAGCGGGTGCCATTGCCGCACTGTTTGTTCCCGATCACTCCGAAGCTCTCCTGCTTGTACAGGAAGTTGCCGGGTATGTCAGCTGGTCCATGATATTCATGCCCCTGGCAATGATTGCCTCCATCTACTTCACAGCTCTGGAGCAGGCAGGTAGATCCCTGACCATAGCGGTACTGAGGGGACTGCTGCTTCCGGTAATCGGCCTAGCGGTATTTCCCTTGATATGGGGAGCATCGGGTATTTGGATGACAGCGGTATTTATTGAAGCAGCTGCCCTGGCAGCAGCAGCAGTTTGCTTTATCGTGAAAACTGCCAAGCCGGAAAAGGGTATGCAGGAACCAGAACCTGCAGCTGTCTAGTGATATAATAAGGGGACAGAGCATGATTATTCATGACATGTATCTGCAGCCATTGTATGCTTGCCAGATAAGCGGCAGCACAGGAGATGATATATGATATTTCGAAGAAAGAAACACACCGGACGCAGGAGATGCAGGGAGTTTTTTACGCGTCATGCTGCCTTCGGGACCACAGGATGGAGGACTGCCGCTGCCCTGCTTGCCGGGGCCATGCTGCTTTTCTGGTTCGGCATGCTGCTTACCATGCCCTTTCCTTCTGGGGGGCGTGACTGGTTTCAGTCCCTGCTGTTTCTTACCCTGGCAGCAGCAGCCTCCTTTCTTCTGGGAAGTCTGATCATCACCATGCTCAGCCGCT
>PWNW01000133.1 GCA_003557605.1 Spirochaetaceae bacterium | reverse complement strand
GGGATGAGGAAATTCTTCAGCACATCCTTCACCCCCTCTTCAGAAAACTTCAGGTCCTCCCCCTTCACCACTGCAGAGTTCATCAGGAAAAACCTCAGAGCATCTGCTCCGTAGCTGTTTATCACCTCCATGGGGTCGGTGTAGTTCCTGTCGGACTTGGACATCTTCTTTCCGTCCTCAGCAAGCACCAGTCCGTTGACCACTACGTTCATGAACGCCGGCTGCTCAAAGAGCGCCGCAGCTAGGATCACCAGGGTGTAGAACCAGCCCCGTGTCTGGTCAAGTCCCTCGCAGATGAAGTCCGCAGGGAAATTTGACTCAAAGAACTCTTTGTTTTCAAAGGGATAATGATTCTGCGCATAGGGCATGGAGCCTGACTCGAACCAGCAGTCCAGCACATCGGGAATTCTTCTCATGGTCCCCTTTCCGTCGGGACTCTCCCAAGTCAAATCATCGATGAAATGCTTATGAAGGTCCTCAACCTTGCTGCCTGACTTCCGTTCCAGCTCCTCCCGGGACCCGATCACCTCTACATAGTCGGACCCGTCGCACTTCCAGATGGGAATCGGATTTCCCCAGTACCGGTTGCGGCTGATGGACCATTCTCTGGCCTGCTCAAGCCATTTACCAAACCTGCCGGTCTTCAGATGGTCCGGCACCCATTTGATCCTGCTGTTCACATCCAGCAGCAGATCCCGGATCTTCGGAACATCCACAAACCATCCCGACAGGGCGCGGTATATTAAGGGCATCTTAGTGCGGTAGCAGAAGGGATAGCTGTGACGGTACTGCTCATGCTTCACCAGCTTTCCCTCCTCCTTCAGCCTCCGGATGATATCCTTGTCAGCATCCTTGACAAACAGACCCTTCCAGCTGTCCACCTCTTCGGTAAAACGGCATTCATCGTCAATGGGGCAAACCACGGGAATCCCCGTCCCCTTCAGCAGCCGGTAGTCATCCTCTCCGAATCCGGGGGCGGTATGGACGATGCCCGTACCGTCTTCTACGGTGACATAGTCTCCCAGGAAGGTCCTGAAGGCCCCTGAATCCATTAATTCTGCAAAGAAGGGCAGCAGCGGCTCATAGGAAACACCTTGAAGATCCCTTCCCTTGCACCGCTGGACAACCTCATAGTCATCCTGATTCCGGTAGTACCGCTCCAGCGCCCCTTCAGCCATAATATACAGTTCATCCCCGTCCTTCACCTTCACATAGTCCACATCAGGTCCTAGGGCAAGAGCAAGGTTTGATGGCAGGGTCCATGGAGTGGTGGTCCATGCGAGGAAATATGTGTCACTGCTGTCCGTAAGGCGAAACTTAACGGTAATTGCAGGATCATCAACATCCTGGTATCCCCCGAGGTTCACCTCGAAGTTTGAAAGCGGCGTAGCCAGCGCCGGGCTGTAGGGCATGATTGAGTACCCTTCGTAAACCAGTCCCTTGTCATAGAGCTGTTTGAATACCCACCAGATGGACTCCATATAGTCGGGTTCCATGGTCTTGTAGTCGTTCTCAAAGTCTACCCAGCGGCCCATGCGCTTGACGATCTTTTCCCATTCAGAGGTGTAGCGCAGAACAATGGAGCGGCAGCTTTCGTTGAACTTCCCTACTCCGTACTCCTCAATCTGTCTTGTCCCTGATATCCCCAGGGTCTTCATCATCTCGTACTCAACCGGCAGGCCGTGGCAGTCCCATCCGAATCTCCGGTCAACCCGTTTTCCCTTCATGGTCTGGTATCTGGGGATGATGTCCTTAATGGTGCCGGGAACAAAATGGCCGAAATGGGGCAGTCCCGTGGCAAAAGGAGGGCCGTCATAGAAAATGTAGTTCTGCGCTCCCTCACGCATATCGATGGATGCCTGAAATATTTCATGGTTTTCCCAGAATTCAAGGATATTCTCTTCCATTTTTGGGAAATCAACACGGGGATTAACGGGCTTATACAAGGGTTCCTCCTGAAGTCGTCTCTATTGCATTCTCTCAAACAATATAGACAGATTCTTCAATATGATCAACCTGAGGGTCAGCAGATATTTCTTTACGGTGACGCATGCCCAGTCCCATGGACAGCTCTTTTTCGTATTGACAACATTCTCCGTGATTGTGTAGGGTTCAGCTGTGAAGCATATGAGAATTCCCTCTGCAGTAAAGGCCTTCTCCCGCATTCTCTTTGACAGCGGTCATGAGGCATACCTGGTGGGGGGAACAGTCCGTGACCGGCTTCTTAAACGGACTTCGGGAGACACCGATTTTGACATTGCCGTCAGCGCCGCTCCCCGGGAGGTGATGAAGCTGTACAGGCGGGTCATCCCCACTGGCATTGATCACGGCACCGTCACCGTGCTGTACCGGAACTGGACATTTGAGGTTACCACCTTCCGAAGCGACGGAACCTATTCTGACGCCAGACACCCTGATGAAGTCACCTATTCAGACTCGATCCATGAAGACCTCAAACGCAGGGACTTCACGGTCAACGCCCTTGCGGTGCATTGCCGGACCGGCGAGCTGATTGACGACCACGGAGGCCTAGATGACCTTGCAGGGAGAACCATCAGATCTGTGGGAGATCCCCGGGAGCGGTTCTCCGAAGACGCCCTGCGGATGCTGCGCGCATGCCGGTTTGCCTGTCAGCTGGGCTTTACCATTGAAGAGAAGACCTTTCAGGCAGTACAGGATGCCGCAGCACAGATCACCAAGGTCTCTGCCGAGCGGATTCGTGATGAACTCAACGGCATCATGTCCTCAGAGGTGCCCTCCATCGGC
>PWNW01000017.1 GCA_003557605.1 Spirochaetaceae bacterium | reverse complement strand
GAGGGAGGCAGGCTCTTTTACAGAGGCAGCCTTTGCTTTCCCAGTGATCGGAATTGCTGCATCCACGGGAGGGCCGAAGGCTCTTGCTTCTCTCTTATCAGCTCTACCTCCTGACTTTCCTGCATCCATACTGGTGGTGCAGCATATTGGCGGGGAGTTTTCAGCTGGTCTGGTAGCCTGGCTTGATAAAGTTTCTCCACTCTTGGTCCGCAATGCAGTAGGAGGGGTGAAACTGCAGCCGGGATATGTATATGTTGCTCAAGCGGGGAAACACCTGCTGCTGAACAGTGATTGTACCTTGTATCTTGAGCAGAAGTCTCCCTTAGAGATGTATGCCCCCTCCTGCGATAAACTGTTTATCTCATTAGCAGAATCCTGTGCACAGCGGTCTATTGGGATAGTGCTTAGCGGAATGGGCTGCGACGGTGCACAAGGAATTATTGCCGTTAAGCGAGCTCGGGGGTTCACGATTGCCCAGGATGAAACAACATCGGTCATATTCGGAATGCCGAAATCAGCAATAGAGACTCATTGTATTGATCAGGTACTGCCGCTGGAGCAAATTGCCCCGGCATTAATCGGATATATGCAGACAGGAAAGGGATGGAAATGATACTGAAAGAGAACCTTCAGCCAGTATATGACTACCTTGAAGCATTGGTCGGCACCTCAGCTGATCGGATATCCACGACAGCACTGGGGAATGCCGTTTCCCATCAAATGAACCAGTTTGGGACGGAATCAGTCGATGAATACCTGCGGATACTTGATGCTTCGCTTCAAGCCAGGGATCAGCTTATTTCCAGCTCAACGGTCAAGGAAACGTATTTTTTCCGTGAGTCCTCCTATCTGCAGTTGCTGGTACGTCAGTACCTTCCTCGGTTCTTAGCAGAGAGCGATCCAATTACCCTCATAAGTGCAGGTTGCTCTACCGGTGCAGAGGCTTATTCTCTTGCAATTGCTATCCACCATGCCTTCGGTGCTTCAGTGCTCAAGAGGTGCAGGATCATCGGATTCGACATTGACCGGGACGCCCTTGCCCAAGCAAAAAGAGGGGTATATAGTTCCTATACGCTGAGAGGGATGGACCGTGCGTTACGGGATAGATATCTGCGGAAAGGGCCGAATACATCTTATACAGTTGACCCGATGATTCGCGATTCTGTGGAGTTTCGGAAGATTAACCTGCTTGATTCAGGGAAAATAAGGAAACTTGGATCTGCAGATGTGATTGTTTACCGGAATGTCTCAATCTACTTCAGTACTGCTGTCAGACTGCAGGTGTTTACTGCCCTTTCTGACCTGCTTACCTCAAGGGGCCTCATGTTTACCGGCTCTTCTGAAACGCTCTCCCATGATTTTGGAGTTCTCGCCCTGGTATCACAGAATGGGCTGTTCTATTTTACCCCGCATAGCAGTGAGATTCCTGCTGTACCGAAAATCAACAGCCAGCCGGTGGTACCAAAAGCGAAAGAGAGAACGCCAAAACAGTATTCTGCTGAACACCGGATTCCCCGAGATGCCCTGGAGGAGGCCCTTGAGTCTGCACGGAGCGGATCCTTTGAAAGGGCACTGCATCAGCTCGATGCAGCCGTCCCCAACGAACAGAAGCGCATTGACTATGCGATCCTTCGAGCGGGAGTGCTGTTTCATCTGAAGCGCTTTGAAGAGGCAGTTGATCTGTGCAGAACTCTAAGTGAACAAGCTCCTTTACGCAGTGAGCCCTATCTCCTTCAGGCAATGATCCACAGGATTGAAGGATACACAGAACTAGCCCTGCAGGAGATGAAGAAAGTCCTGTATCTTGAACCGGAGTGCTGGATTGCGGCATATTATTCAGCGGAACTGTATAAGCAGCTGGGAAACCGGAAACAGGCGCATACATTTTATCGCCGGGTGATTCTGTCCCTTGAACAGGATAAACGGAAAGATGACCTGCTGGTTTTTTCACTCAATGCCATTGCTTCCAAGCAGATTATCAGGCTGTGCCGGCACGAACTTGCGTGCTTATAGGAGGATACCTGTGGCGATTGATAGAGGGAAATTCCTTGCTAAGTTCATAGAAGAGGCAAAGAAACATGCAGCACAGCTTTCCTCTGGTATCATGCACCTGGAACAGGACCCGGAGGATGAACAGACCTTGCATACCCTGTTCCGGTGTGCACATACGTTGAAAGGATCTGCTGGTATGATTAATCTTACTGGAATTTCTGAGTTTTCCCATCATATAGAAAGCGTCCTGAGCATGCTGCGAGACCGGAAGGCTCCCTTCACCAGAGATACAGCCGATATGCTGCTGAAAAGTACTGACTACCTATCGGATATGATTGAGCAACTCAGCAAAGAGGGAGAAGACATCCAGGCTCCGGCGGAACTTGTTGAATCGCTCAAACGGCTGGAAGAAGCACCGGAGGAGAAAGGAGAGCTTGATGATCTCCAACTTGAGAAAAGTGCATCCCTAGAGCAGAAGAGCGGTGTTCAAGATGTTTTTGAAGTAAAGACGGATAAACTTGAAGAACTCATCAATACGGTAGGAGAGCTCTCAGTTGTTAACCAGGACCTGCGGAGAGAAATGGGGGATTTAGAACAGCTTGTTCAGCAAATAAACCAAGTTACCTCCTCCCTTGAACGCTCACCTGTTCCCGTTGCTCCATCTATTCTCGAACAAAGCAGATCGGTGAGGGGGAAAGGGGCAGCATTGGCTGATACAGTAACCCAGCACAGCTACTCGCTCAGTAGGGTGAATGGAGAGTTGAAGTCTATGCTCATCT
>PWNW01000220.1 GCA_003557605.1 Spirochaetaceae bacterium | reverse complement strand
TCACTGTGAGCGCCCGATGACCCTCTCTGCAATAAAGCAGACCATAGACAGGGCAAACGAACTTGGCATGATAACCTTTGCCTGCGCTGATTCCTTGGCTGAAGCAAGGGCTATTGCCCAGTTCCATCCGGATATTATCAACCCGGAGCCATCTGAGCTTATCGGAGGGGATACCGCCAGCGATATGACCTATGTGAAGGAAACCCTGCAGGCTGTCAGGGAAATTTCAAAGGATATCCTTGTCGAGCAGGCAGCGGGCATTACCAAAAGCAGCCAGATATATGATTTCCTGATGGTGGGAAATGACGGGGCAGGTTCTGCGTCGGGAATTCTCAAGTCAAAGGATCCCTTGGCGCTGCTGGATGAGATGATGTTTTATGTCCAAAAAGCGAAGAAAGATACACTGTCAGCCGACACAAAGGAGTGAAGAGATGAACATAATCACTGAGACCTTCAAGGTAACTTCAACTGGCATGAGGCCTACGTTTCACACGGTGACAAACGAGGTAAAGCAGATTCTTGAGAAGTCCCAGATTACATCGGGAATGTGCATCGTCTATTCCAGGCATACCACATGTGCTGTCTGCATAGACGAAGACTCCTTTGATGTAGCCTATACAGGACTTACCTACCTTCAGCAGGACCTTGCCGATGTGATGGAATCAATCATCCCTACCTGCCGGAGAGAGGGACAGTACATGCATCCCGGACCGAAGCTTACGGTGTTTTCTGCTGAACATGGAGAAGACAAGCCGGGCACCCTGAATACCGACGCCCATCTGCGGTCCTCCATCATGGGCAGAAGCGAGATGATTCCTGTCATAGACGGGAAGCTGGAACTCGGTGAATTCGGTCATGTCTATTTCATTGATTTTGACCACACCCGTGCCCGTGAACGGACAGTAATTGTTCAACTTTTTGGTCAATAGGAAATACTTAAGAAACAATGCCTATGCTTGTTCCTGATTACGAAGATACAGCAAAATTCCTGCAAGCGCATAATGGCTATGGGTGCAACGAAGCATATTAAGTTTCACGGATAATTAATTCAGGGGTATAGGTAATGGTTTTTGTGAAATTGTCTTTTCCCTCGATTAAGTGTATCAGACTGGAGGCGCTTTCAAACCCAAGGCTGTACTTCGGCACCCGGACAGTGGTAAGGGAGGGAATAAGCATTGCCGCCTCGTCAATATCATCATGACCTATTATGGTTATCTCCTCTGGTATTTGTATGCGCAGATCATGCAGAGCACGAAGCACTCCGATTGCCATGTAGTCATTATAGACAAATAGAGAATCGGTTTTTGGTCGGCTTGCTATCAAATTCTTTGCAGCCAGATATGCAGACTCCATATCTGCTCTGCAGGAAACTGCTGCTTCCTTCGGGAGGAGAATGCCGTGGGTATGCAAAGTATCCTTGAATCCGGCATATCTGTCCTTGTTGCATGAAACCATGGAATCAAATCCGATGTACGCAGGAAACTTTCTCCCCTGAGATTTACTGTATTCTGCAGCAAGAACTCCGCTTTGGTATGAGTCGGTAATAAAGTAGCTTTGTGTATTCAAGTTCCCTTTTCTGACAATAGTGATATGGGGAACTTGGATTTTATCGTAATTCAGGGTATTAACCAAATCTTGGGAAGGAACAATGATAAGACCCGCTGCCCTGTTTGTCCCCAGGGAGGTAAGCGCCTGTTTTTCCTGCTCAAGGTTCTCATGGCTTCCCAGGGCCAGCATGGTATATCCAAGACCTGAGACGGCGTCATTGATTCCCTGAAGTATTCTTGCATAGAATGCATTGTCCATATGGGTAATAATCACCCCGATTATCCGCTTTTCCTTGGTTCTCAGCCATGCGGCGCTTTGATCAGGAATATACCCGAGCTCATCAGCGATGGAGCGAATGCGTTTTTTTGTTACGGGACTGATATCATTCTTATCATGGAGGGCTCTGCTTACAGTATTGATTGAGACTTGGGCTTTCAGCGCAATGTCCTTGAGCCGCACATATGCCATATAACATCCTTTAACGTTATTGTCTTTTGCATTGTACTTCTACATGGAAATTCTGTCAATCTTGGACATATGACAGCTATAATTGAGTATTGAGAATTTTTAGCTTGACATTTGCCAAATTCCGTCTAAGAATTAAACATTAACGTTAATGTTTGTATGAATTCAAAGGAGGATTCTATGAAAAAAGCCATGAAACTTTTCCTGTGCATGCTGTGTATCTTGATGCTTCCTGGTCTGCTGTTTTCAGCAGGACAACGGGAACGGGAAGCGGAGAGCGTGACGTTTTTCCATTACTTCTCAGGAACCCTTGCAGGAGGGATTGAAGAGCTGGTAACGGAATTTAACCGAGATAATCCGGAATATGCCCTTTCCCATACTCCGCTTGATCATGAAGCTTTCAAAACGAGTATCAGAGTCATGCTTTCCGGAGGAAATCCCCCGGACCTGTTTTCGTACTGGGCAGGTGCGCAAGTACAGTTCCTGGTGGATGCCGACAGGCTGGAACCGATTGATGCAGTTTTTGATGAATACAATCTTGATGACCTGTTTTCTGATGCGGTTCTCCAGGGTACGGAGTACAACGGCCAGAAATACTTCCTGCCGCTTACCCAGCACTTTGTGGCGTTTTTCTATAATAAGGAAGTGTTTGCCAATGCCGGTGTCGTACCCCCAACCACCTGGGATGAGTTTCTAGATGTGTGTGAAGCCCTTAAGAACCACGGAGTTAACCCAATTGCTCTTGGTTCCAGGGAGCGATGGCCCGCACAATTCTGGTTAGACTATCCTCTGCTGCGTACAGCAGGTCCTGAGTATCGGGCTAAACTTATGGCAGGAGACGCATCTTATACTGATCCCGAAGTTGTAAAGGCCTTTGAGATATGGAAGCATCTTGTTGACCGGGGCTATTTTGCACCAAATGCCAATGCCTACGACTGGGCTGAAGCAGCTGCTATGGTAGGAACAGGAGATTCGGCTATGACATTGATGGGAACCTGGTTTATGCAGCTTGATGACCAGATCGGATGGGAGTCAGGAGCAGACTACGACTTCTTTCCATTCCCCGTGATAGACCCGTCAGTTCCAAATGTTGCGGTAGGACCGATTGACGGTGTGGTGCTTGCCAGAGATTCCCGGATGAAGGATGCTGCACAGAAAGTGCTTGGAGAACTTGCTGCAGTAGGTCCGCAGACAACATTTAACCGCGGTTCCGGCGCACTTGCTCCAAACAAACTGGTTTCTGATGACGTATACAATGTTCTCCAGCTGAAGGTAAAAGATTACCTGGAAGGCGTGCCAAACTGGGCATTCAATTATGACCTTGCAACACCTCCTCCAGTGGCTGATGTAGGACTTGATGCATTTTCTCGATTCATGGATAATCCTGCACATTTAATGCAGATTCTCAGGGATACCGAAGAAGGTAAGATTCGGGGACTCCAGGTAACCGATATGTAGCTCATAGTGTCCGCAGCCTTTTTATTAGGCTGCGGACCATCATAGTTGAAGAGTGGAATCAATGGATAGAAAATTTGTAGTACTGCAGTTTCTCTTTCTTCCCCTGTTAGTGTACCTGGTAATAATCATTATACCCTTCATTCAGTCAGTGCAGCTGAGTCTGACTGACTGGAATGGATTGTCACAGAACTTCAATTATGTAGGACTGCAGAACTACCTTCAGGTATTCAGTGATCCTGCGTTCAGCTCAGCAGTACTGAACAATCTGATTTGGGTCGCAGTATATCTTCTGGTTCCAACGCTGCTCGGATTGTTTCTTGCCATGCTTCTTGATAAAGATATCAAAGGAGCGGTTTTGTTTAAGTCAATTATCTACCTTCCCATGATTTTTTCCTATGTGATAGCCGGTATGATCTGGACATTCATTTATGAGCCCAGGATGGGTATCCTGAATGTGAGTCTGGAGGTACTGGGGCTTGAAGCACTTCAGAAGGCATGGCTTTCGAACCCGAATACTGCACTCATGGCGGTAATAACTGCCGCATCATGGCAGCATACTGGATTGTGCATGATACTGTTCCTTGCGGGTCTGCAGGGAGTCAGACCTGACCTCATTGAGGCCGCCCAGATAGACGGTGCAGGACGCATACAAATGTTCTTCAATGTAATAATCCCGCAGCTGAAAAACACCACTATTGTAGTAGTGTCCCTTACGATCATAAACTCGCTGAAGAGTTTCGATATTGTGTATATCATGACCAGGGGCGGGCCCTTCAGATCCTCGGAGGTGCTCACCACTCTCATGTACCGGGAAGCATTCTGGAATTACCGTATGGGCTACGGCAGCTCCATTGCAAACATGCTCTTTCTGATTGTACTAGTTATTATTGTGTTCTATTTCCGATCGGTGATGGAGGAGAAAAAAACATGAAGTATTCTGCCTCTAGTCACCATAGTCAGCTTATGTACCGAATAATCATATATGGTTTTGTAGTAATTTTCTGTTTCCTGTTCCTCGTACCGGTCTACGGTGCATTCACTACCGCATTCAGACTTAACCGGGATATTATCTCCGACGGGTTCTGGGCACTGCCTAATCCTCCGGTTCTGGATAATTTTATTACCGCCTTTGTTCAGGGAAGAATCCAGATATTTCTCGGAAATACTGTTGTTGTAACAATCCTTGCATCCTTACTATCAATTTGCCTCGGATGTCTTACGGGATATGCCTTTGGAAAACTAAAATTCCGCTTCAGCACATGGCTATATCTTCTGATTATCGCGGGGATGTTTTTTCCTCCCCAGACAGTACTTATTCCCTTGTTCAGGTTGTTTAACTTCCTGAATCTTCTTGATTCCCTTGCTGCATTGGTTATTGTCCATGTGGGCTTCGGACTGCCGATCTGCACTTTGATGCTCACCAGTTTTTTTCGTGATATCCCCGATGAGCTGCGAAGCTCCGCTAAGATGGACGGATGCAATGACTGGATCATTCTTGGACTGATTATGATTCCTTTGGCAAAACCTGCATTGACCGCACTGATGATCCTGCAGTTTACCTGGATCTGGAACGACTTTCTCTGGCCCCTCGTGCTGATTAAGACCAGTACAAAAATGACCATTCAGATGGGGGTAATGCAGCTTCGAGGCCAATACGGTCTTGCTTGGGGCAGCCAGGCTGCAGCTTGCCTGGTAGCCACCATCCCAACGCTGCTGGTGTTCTTATTTATGCAGAAGTACTTCATCAAGGGTTTGGTGATGGGAGCAGTAAAGGAATAGGAGAGAGCCATGACTGACTGGAACGAAATTTATTCTCAGAGAACCGCACGAGCTGCATTTCTTGCTGAACACTCAGGAGATATTGACTCCCTGGATACTTTTTCTGATATCACAGTAAATGAAGCCCTGGTTCTTGGTTTGATAAAACAGGGTGTGAAAAAGTTCTTTGCAGTATTCGGTCACGGCTCAACTGACCTCGGAGAAGTTCTTCGGGTGTACCAGGAGCACTCCTTAGTACGGGTGTACAATTTCAGGAGTGAGATTTCAGCCTCCCATGCGGCTGCTATGATGCGATGGAAATTTGGTGAATATTGTGCTGTCGTTACTTCCATAGGCCCTGGGGCTCTCCAAGCTCTTTCTGCTTCACTGGTCGGACAGTCAAACGGGCTGGGAATCTATTATCTCTTCGGTGATGAGACTACAGGACAGGAAGGTCCTAATATGCAGCAGATACCGAAACGCGAGCAGGATCTTTACTTAAAGCTCGCTGATGTCATGGGAAAGGGCTTTACCATTGGAGATCCTTATGCCCTCGCCGCTGCACTCAAGCGGGCATGGGGAACAACCCGCAATCCTGCAGGCGAGAAGCCCTTCTACATTCTGCTGCCGATGAATGTGCAGTCCAGGGTTATGAGAGGTTATAATATCAGGGAACTTCCGGGGCCAACCATAATACCGAAACAGTGCTGCATTGATGAATACCAGTTCAAGCAGGCAGCAGCAGTCATTCAGAATTCATCCAGGGTGACTGTCAAGATTGGAAGGGGGGCTGCAGGAGTTGAGCCAGCAGTTCTGAAGGATCTTGTGCGCCGCTGCTCTGCTGTACTGGTCCATAGTCCCCATATACCAGGAATGCTTGCATATGATGATCCGTTGAATATGACTGTCGGGGGATCAAAGGGTTCATTGTGCGGAAACTATGCCATGGAGCACTGTGATACGGCAATTATTATCGGAGCCAGGGGGGTATGCCAATGGGACAGCTCAGGTACTGCGTGGAAAGAGGTAAAGCACGTCATCAGCATAAACAGCAGTATTGAAGATGTTCTGCACTACAACCGGACTACGGCTTTGACAGGGGATGCAGCAGAGGTTGTTAGAAAACTCTCCTCACTCCTTTGTGAACCTGAAGAAACATCCCCTTGGCAGCAGGACTGCATTGCCCGCAGAAAATCCTGGGATGAAATAAAGCAGAAGGTGTATCGGAGAGAACGGATCTTTGATGAGCAATGGGGAAGAGAAGTGCTAACTCAACCGGCTGCAATATATACAGCCATAGGGTTCGCAGATGCGGTCAGTGCGGTTAAAATATTTGATGCCGGTGATGTGCAGGCTAACGGATTTCAGGCTGTTGAAGACAGCACCTCTGGGATGACCGTAACTGATACCGGAGCATCATATATGGGATTTGCTGTATCAGCTCTGGCCGCCTGCGGTGCAGCGGAAAAAAAGGAATACGGAATCGCTTTTACTGGTGACGGAAGCTTCTTCATGAACCCCCAAGTTCTCATTGATGCAGTCCACCTTGGAGTCCGTGCAATGGTGATCATTTTCGACAACCGCAGAATGTCGGCGATTTCAAACCTTCAAAGGGCACAGTATGGTACTGATTTTGCTACATCTGATTCAGTTTTGGTAGATTATGCTGCCTTGGCTGATGCAGTCTCTGGAGTAAGAGGATTTTTCGGGGGTACTACGGCAGCTGAGTTTCGATCCACTCTAAAGACAGCCTATGAACATTCTGGGCTTTCAGTAATCCATGTCCCAGTATATTTCGGTCAAGATGAGGATGGAGGACTTGGTGTTTTCGGCAGCTGGAATGTAGGTAATTGGTGCGAAAAGGTTGAAGCAGAAAAACATAGGATAGGACTGTAATATGAACAGCATACAAATTGGGATTATCGGATGCGGGAAAATATCTGATCTGCATGCTCTTGGATACAAGGATCATGAACAAGCGAGAATCACTGCGGTAAGCGATGTGGACCTGGGTCTCGCAGAGCAAAAGAGAGCACAATGGGGTGCCGACCGGTCATACCGTGACTACCGGAAACTGCTTGAAGACCCGAACATAGATGCAGTGGAAATCCTGACTCCCCAGAAACTGCATGAGCAGATGACATTAGAAGCCCTTGATGCAGGAAAACATGTGATGCTGCAGAAGCCTATGGCTATCAGTCTCGAAAGCGCAGACCGGATGATCAGTGCCGCGGAATCATCAGACAAGGTGTTTAAGGTAATTGAGAATTATATTTTCTATCCTCCCATTATAAGATGCCGCGAACTTATTGATTCCGGGGCAATCGGAGACCCTATACAAATACGTATAAAATTTCTCAGCGGCAGTTCAGGAGGATGGGATATCCCTGAAGAAACCTGGGCTTGGAGGTTTGAAGAGAATGCAGAGGGCCGCGGCATGCAGACCTTTGACCATGGGCATCATATGTGGTCTGCAGCATGGTATCTCATGGGAAATTTTGAACGGGTAAGTGCCTGGATTGATTCCTACAACGGGGTGATAGACTGCCCGGCAAGCATTATGTGGAAATATGAAGATGGGAGCAGGTATGGAGTATGCGACTACACACATGCCTATGACATGCATATACCATCTAAGTATTATGCAAACGATGAGTGGATAGAAGTGTACGGTTCCAAAGGGATGATCCAAGTGAATCGTTGTACAGGGAATGTGAATGAAGGCCCCGTTTTGAGCATTTTTAACGGAAATCAGTGGAACTACGAACATACTATACCATCCGACTGGTCAGAGGGATTTATCGGCAGCACCAGAAATTTCATCAGGGCAATTAAAGGTCTTGAACAGCCATTTTTAGGCGGCAGGGATGCACGAAAAATTTTAAGCTATTCCCTGGCAATCCAACTCTCTGCCCGTGAAAGACGGGAGGTATATATAGAAGAACTGGACTCACCCCTGGGAGAACAATATTCCAAAAATCGTATAGCTCAGGAACTGAAAAAACAGAAGCACAGGAGGAGCATCACCCTGGAGGAACTCAAAAACGGTCCAAGGATACTCTAGCCTCCCCTGAAAAGAGAATCTCTGCTGCTTGATGAGCTGATGCAGGCAGCAGCATAAACGCTTTTTTGGCACATCCATCAGCACGTATAATACAACAGCGGACGAATTCCAAGAAGTTGAAAAGTTGCTGCAATTACGGTTTTTGATTTTTTTCGTTAAAATCCATAAAGCGATTAGAAATTATTATCCTGGACTTTGCAAAGAAGTTACACTCTAATGCCAGCTAGGCATTTGAGCTTTCATATTTCATCAATGTTCTAAAAATTCATGATTTCCTCGTAGTTCCTGCCGCTTTTGATAAACGCTTCCATGATTGCTATCGCTTGATGCTCACATCTCTTTTTCATCAGCTTCTGGAGGTTTCCGGCAGCAGCAACATATCTGCTCTACCCTCCCCGCTTTAATTTCTCCATACCCTCCGGAATAATGCAAAGTTCTGTTTCCAGGGTTTGCAGAAAATCTAGTTGCAATGGGTTTTAATCTATGGTACAATACCGGTTAGTTACCGGTAATAATCTTTGGTTCTTAGTACTGTCAAAAAAGGAGCTGTTACATGGACAAAAGTAATCTCGGAAAACGAAAACATCACCTCATTGATACTGAATTTGCGGCACGTCAATTGCGGAAACTTGGAAAAGAAGAAATGAACTATCTGCAGGAAGTTATGAACGGAGAAACCTTGAGCAACTATATTGCAGAAGAGAGTCTCACGAGACGGTTTGAGGATGCCTTTGCACGAAAAACTGGGACGAAAAAGGCCATGGCAAAAAGCAGCTGCATGACAGGGCTGGCTGAAGCGGTAAGTGTTTCGGGAGCAGGACCTGGGTATGAGATCATCTGTGACCCCATCGTTCACTTCGGAGGTCTTGCTGCTTTATTCTTCAATGCCGTACCGCGGTTTGCAGACATTAAACGGGATACGTACAACATGGACCCTGATTCACTGCTTGCGAATATTACCCCGCTGACCAAAGCGGTGATTGTAACTCACCTTTGGGGACAGAGCGCAGAGATTGATACTATCAGGGATATCTGCAAGGAGCATAACCTGTTTCTTATTGAAGACTGCGCCCATGGGATCGGAACTACCTGGAACGGCACCCACGTCGGAGGATTCGGGGATCTCGGGGTTTTCAGCTTTCAGGAGTTTAAGCAGCTCTCCACCGGAGACGGAGGCATGACGGTGACGAACAATGAGGAGCTTTTCGATAACATGCGGGGAGCCTGGTGGTTCTCAGGTGAATCTCCGAAGTTCATGTACCTCAATTATCGGATGAACGAGATGACCGCTGCTGTTGGACTTGCACAGCTGGAAAAGGTGGACGAAATTATTGAAGGCACCTACAATCAGACTCTCCGCATCCTCAATGAGGCAATTCAGGACTGCGAGTGGTTAGTAACGAGAACCGTCCCGAAGGAAGCCCATATGAGCGGATACTGGTGGAGCTGCACCTGGAACGGCGATAAGCACGGCCTTTCCTACGAAAAATTCAAACAGATTGAACAGGAGCTGGAGATCGGACTTCGTTTCGGGTTTAACTTTTATCCAGCCCAGGAATTTCCAATATTCAGAGAATCAACTGCCTATAAGACTCATCCGGACTGCCCGGTACGGTGCCCTCTGTATACCAGCAAAAGCAACTACCGCTATACCTGGGGAATGACTCCGGTGACTGAGGACCTTATGCAGAGATTCATTACTGTTAATCTGATCTTTTTGTCGATACCGGCAGCACAGGAGATGGCTGATCTTATCCGTGAGGCGATACGAAGGATGGAGCAGTAGCTGGCAAACTGGGAGAAGGACCTTAGGTTGAGATTTTTGTAAAAATACTATATGAATCATTTGATGAACAGAAACGAAGAAACATTAAAGACATCATCTGTACCTAAGTTTACCCATGTCGCTGATTTTATCTGTGATCAGATTCGTTCCGGCACCTATAAAATTGGTGAATATATTCCCGGAGAACGGGTGATTGCTGAGCTGCTGAAGGTAAGCCGACCGTCGGTGCGGCGGGCAATACAGCATCTGGCCGACATTGAGCTGCTGGAATGCCACCCCTCTAAAGGTTCGGTAGTTGTTCGAATGCCCGATGTTCGGCTGATTGTAGGATACCTTGTAGAGGACCTGCAGGACCCGTTTCACATGGAGCTGATCCAGGAAATGGACCGCCTGCTTCACGAAGTAGGCGGTGTCCTCATTGTTGCAGAGGGAACTGATGATTCCCGTATGCTTGCTATGGGAATGAACAGAATTATCAAGCACAACACTCTGCATTCAAAATCTTCGGAAGAACAGGTTCCTGCTGTGTATATCGGAAATGTCCATGCGGATGTTGACATGGTAGTTTCGGATATAGAATCCGGGATGCAGCTGATACATCAGCATCTGTCGGAACTTGGACATACACGGTTTGCCTATGCAAGCCAGTTCGAACAGGACCTGGACCCGCAGTATGGTCCCTTTCAGGAAGCACTGGACCAGAGCGATCATCACCTGGTGAGGACGTTTACCGTAAATCCCAGAGATGAGGTCAAGTGCGCTGAAATAGTTTCAGCCATGATGGATTCCAGTGAAGACCGGCCCACAGCACTGGTTTGCTACAACGACTGGATTGCCATGTCGGTCATGCATGCGGCAAAAATGCAGGGAATATCGATACCAGGTGATTTTTCCGTTACCGGGTATGATGACCTGTTCATGAATTCCGTGCTTCAGATGGGACTGACAACAATTCGGTTCTCCCGAATGGAGACGGCCAGAAAGATTCTGG
>PWNW01000316.1 GCA_003557605.1 Spirochaetaceae bacterium | reverse complement strand
TTCCGATCTCACCGGCAAAATGCCTGCCCCCCTTAACCAGTTTTCCGTGCACCAGAATGCCTGCCCCGGGGGGATACTTCCGAGGAAAATAGATATATACCATGCTTTGCTCGGGGGGACTGTTCCCGGCTCTGCCGAGCACCGCTGCATTCACATCGTTCTCCATGAGAACCGGTATGCTGAAGCGGGACTGCAGGTCCTGAACAAGGGAGGTTCCCACCAGGGCTTCATAATCCAGGGAGACTATCTTCCCTTGGTATTCAACTCCGGGCAGACCGATGCCCAGGGCCTGTATGCGGTCAAACTCCCTGATCTTATCTGCGGCAAGTGTTTCCAGTGTATTGGGGGTAATATTTGGACTCACAACATCATCAGCATCAATGACGGTGCCGTAAAGATCAATCACCCGAAGGCATACAGCATCCTTCCCGCTGATCTCCCTGGCAAACATCAGAAGCCCCAGGCGGTGTGTCTCATTAAAGAGGTAACAGCGTGACGGCCGTCCGCCGGTTGAGGGAGCCTGCTCTCCGGGTACGGCCCTCTCCTGTTCAATCAAGGCATCAATGATCCCCTTGACGGTAACCACACTGAGTCCCGTATCAGCAGAGAGCTCCTGGACAGAAGCAGAGTGATGCCGTTTCAGTGAGTTCAGAACCGTACTGATATTGGCATCCTTCACCGCCAGGGTGCTGATGCCGCTTCTCTTTGTATACATACAATACTTATAAAAAGTACTTTAAAAAGTGTCAAGACCTGGATGTATGATGCATTGAGCTTCAGATGCTGGAACACGATGCAGTTTTCTGGTATCTATGATGCAGAGAGGGTAGGCATCATGGCTCAAGATATACAGAAAAATACTGCATCGTTTCTGTCCCAAATCAAAAAACATGTTCCGGGCATTGCCGCGGTGATGATCATCGCTGCTGGAGCAGTGATGCTGTCCCGGTTTATCGGGGAGCAGTTGATGGGATTTGATGAGAGTCCCGTCTCTTCCGTCATGATTTCCCTGCTGATGGGAATTATCCTAGGGAATTTGGTTGCCCTACCCGCTGCACTTCAGCCTGGAATACGGTTTTCGGTGAAAACCATCCTGAGAATCGGCATTGCACTGCTGGGTCTGAGATTGAGTATTGCTTCGGCAGCCTATGTCGGGCTTACCGCACTGCCCCTGGTCCTGATCACCGTGATCGGCGCCCTTCTGATTGTAACTGCCCTCAGCCGGATGCTTAATATCAGCAAAACCCTCGGGACGCTTATTGCCGTAGGAACATCTATATGCGGGGTTTCAGCCATTGCTGCTGCAGGCCCTGCAATAGATGCCAGTGATGAGGAGATGAGCTATGCCGTTACGACGATTACCGTCTTCGGCATGGCTGCCCTGCTGGTCTATCCTGTTATTGCCCATTGGGTGTTCAGAGGGGACGGAGCCCTTGCAGGATATTTTCTCGGCACCGCTGTTCATGATACATCCCAGGTGACTGGAGCTGCCCTGATGTATGCCCAGGTATACGGCAGTCCCGAGGTTCTGGAAATTGCGATGGTGACGAAACTGCTTCGCAATCTGCTCATGGCAGTGCTTATTCCCTATATTTCACTGAAGTATTCCCGTTCAAAGATGACTGCTTCTTCCGGATTGCGGACCTCTCTTAAGTACATCCCAGGTTTCGTGATATGGTTTGCCGCACTCTCTGCAGTACGTACCCTGGGAGACCTTTCACTGCAGTCTGCAGGAAACATCCTGGGGGTTCTGTCATCGGAGGTGTGGATGGAGGGAATATCATTTCTCTCCCGTACCGCAGTATTTCTGCTTGTCGCTGCATTGGCTGCTGTAGGTCTCAGGACCAGCTTGAAGGACCTTGCCGTTCTTGGGGTAAAACCGTTTCTGACGGGATTTGCTGCTGCCGCAGTGGTAGGGCTGCTCAGCACGGCATTTCTCCACCTGGTATTTCCCCTCCTTTAGGCGGGTTAATGACACTTTGAGAAACTTGCTGTATACATAAGATATCAGATATGTTTCGGGAATGCTGGAACTGACTTCCGGACTGAAGCGGATGCGGTGATTATGGTTTTCCCGTTTCAGGGGACAAAGCAATGGGTTCATACGCAGTACCGGTAATCTATGCCATGCTTCAGCTGGTGACATATTTCTTCATAGGGTTCATGCTGCGTAAAGGAAATATCTTTTCCAGGTATTTTTTTGTGCAGCTGAGCCGCTTTGTGGTACGGGTTGCCCTTCCAGTCTATTTCTTTATCAGAATGAGCATGATGGATGTATCAAACATCACCGATGCATTGGTATTCCCTTTGGCAGCGCTCATTCTTACCGCCCTCGGATTTGCACTTTCCATACCCCTTCTGACCTTGTTCAAATTTGAAGGGACCCAGAAACGTGCAGGCATTGCGCTGAGCACCTTTGCCAATACCGGTTTCCTGCCGCTTTTCATGGTTGAGGTGTTTCCCCTGACCGTACCGGTCATCAGGGATACATTCGGTACTGCAGATCCGCTGCTGTATATTGGGGTGTTTTCTGTTGTTCAGAGTCCCCTGATCTGGGCAATCGGCAGCTATCTTGTTTCGGGATCACTGAAACGTCCGAAATTCAATGAGATTTTCAATCCTCCAATTTACGGGATCATCCTAGGGCTGATTTTTGCAGCTCTAGGTTTTCAGCCGGTGCTTCGTAATCCGCTGCTTCCTTTGTATCATGTGTTCACCGCTTTGGAGCAGCTTGGACTTATTGTGTTTCCCCTGGTGATCGTTTGCCTTGGAGCAATTATTGCTGATTTTGACCGTGCTGCGGTGAGGAAGGGATCAAAGATTATCACCTTGGCGGTTATTGTTTCTGCCGTCAGGCTGGTCATCTTTCCCCTTCTGTTCATTGCTGCATATTTTTTCCTGCTTCGTCCCTCCGGACTGTCTCCCGCCCACATATGGGTGATATTTCTGCAGATGCATATCCCACCCGGTACAACACTGTCAATCATGGCCGTGCAGGCAAAGGTAAATGAAGCAAACACCTCCTTTGTTCTTCTGGTGACCTATATTCTTTATCTCATGGTCCTGCCGATCTACATTATGATATTCCTTTCCCTGCCGGGAGTTATATGATTTTGAGGGTGACCTGGAGCCCGGCAGCCGGGCTGTAAATCATCACCAATGCTTCACATCATACCGATCTGAGTGTTCCAGCTTGCTGATCTCCTTTCTGATCTCTTTGATGTCATCAGGGGTGAGGGGCTGGAAGCTGTCTGTATTACCGAGAGATTGGTATTTAAGAAGAGCGATTTCAAGCGCCGGCTAGCTGATGCGGCAAGACGGCATACCATGAAGCATTATTAAGGTAAGCAGTAATGCTTCTCAACTGACCACATATTTCCCCATCTACATCTAGGAACATTTCGGAAATCATCAAAGGTCTGGGTAACTGTCAACTTCTGTTTCACGGATCTGCCGCAACTACGCATTAGCAAGATTGCCAAAAATTAAAATTAGAAGTATGATTATTATATGGAAAATATGTATTCTGTACATTTGAAAGTATCTAAGGTTGAAAACGGCCAATTTCTTGCTGAATCTGATGATATTCCCGGGCTGGTTGCCCAGGGAAGAACACTTGCTGAAACTGTAGAAATTGCACAGGATGTGGCCAGAAAATTAATTGATTCCTATATTGAGCATGAAGACCCTATACCGCCTTCCTTAAAACCGATCTCAGATCACATAGAACTTGATGTCCCTGTAGGAATATAATGGGCAGACTCGCCGGTTACGACTACAGAAAGTGTACAAAAAAATTCAAAAAGCTGGGTTTTGAATTTGACCGCCATGCAAGGGGCAGCCATGAAATCTGGTGGAATCCAAAAACAAGGGCGAGAACTACAATCCCTAATCATCCCGGAGATATACCGGAAGGAACGATGAAAGCTATCTTGCGACAATCCAGGATTGATGTGGAAATGTTTCTGAAGACATAGGTTATTATTCTTTAGCCAATGAAAGGCAATTTTCATAATGAGTGCAGTAGCCCGGCAACTGGGCTATTGCACTTCACCAATACTTCACATCATACCGATCTGTATGTTCCAGCCTGCTGATCTCCTTTCTGATCTCTTTGATGTCATCAGGGGTGAGGGGCTGGAAACTGTCATAGAACCCGCTCTCTCGGGCAGGCAGCAGCACCGCTTCAGGGAATACTTGGGTTTTTGCATCAGAAGCTCTGCCGAATATGTGCATATGGAGATGTGGGGAGGGATGCTTTTTCTTAAATGCCCAGTTGCCGTAATCTGCATAGTTTATTTTGACAACAGGAACCCCCTGCCTGTTCATGGCTGTTTCCATAGCCTCTCCGGTCATCATGGAAAGCCGCATGTACTCCTTAGCCTGCTGTGCAGTAAGCTTTGTCCGGTCAGAAACAGCATGTTTTGCAGCAATTACAATATGACCGCCTTCTTCACGGGAGACAAAAGGTCTGCCGTATGCGCATACCGAAAAATTCTCGGTTTCATAAATAACGGGGTGGCTTCCTTCTTCCGTAGACTCCAGTGGGCTTGCTGAACCGTCTGTGCTCATAGGTGACTCCTTTGCTTCGTATTAAGCTGATCATGCAGTATTCAGCTGGTTTTGTCAAAAGAGCAGCTGTCTGTTTGGGAATGCTGTTTCAAGGATATCGCCAATGAGGACTGCACAGGAAAATAGTGCTTGTATTTCTCCAGCAAGGGAGAGTACCATGACGAGCAGGGGACAGAGCACAGGAAGCAGGGAGGATAGTCCATGGATGTTATAACGATAGTGTTGATAGGTTTCTGCCTTTTGGAGCTGTCCAATGTGGTGATGCTGTATTTTGCACCAGGTTCACGGAGAGGAAACGGTGTCGGAATGTTTAACGCCTATGAAAAGTCCAGGTCAGATCCTGAAGTATTTGCCCTGGTAACCTATCTGATACACTGGGTGGCAGGAACAAAACTGATTTTTATTGCACTTCTCATCGGCATCATGATTACCGGAGAACCCGCTGTAAAGGTGTTCAGCATCATAGCACTGATATTCTCCATTATGACCTTCTACATCAAGATGTACCCCGGCATGAAAAAAATGGATGAAGCAGGACAGATAACCCCGAAGGGATACTCCAGGACCCTGGGACGAATGATTGCAGGCATAATTGTTGTCTTTGTCGCCGCCCTGGCTGTATGGTTTGCAAGCGGAACGGTGATGTAATGTCTTAGATATTGCACCTTTTGGCTGAATCTGCCTGTTCTGTACGTTCTGGTGCAGGGGATATGTGCAGCTACAGTTTCATAGTGTGGGCGGAGGAATATGTTTTAAGAATTGAGAGAATATCTGACCGAAGGAGATTCTCTGTCAATGCTGTATCACCCTGCTTTATTGCATCCAGTATAGGAACATGGGATCCAGGGTTGTATGACAGGTATGCATAGGGGTCTGCATTCCAAAACAGCTGGGTCACTGCCCTCCACAGCAGATGCATTGAGCGACTCAGGGCATCGGTTAGAATGGTGTTTTTCGCAAAGGAACTCAAGGTAATATGGAATTCAGCATTATTTTCCCACCACTGTTCAAGACTTACTTTTTTTCCAAGCTTAGTGTACTCAGTTCCACAAGTCATATCCTCAAGCTGTTGTATCTGGTAATCTTGTAATTTATGAGCATATAGTTTCAAAGCTTCAATTTCCAAGATGATTCTGAACTGGGTTGCCTCCCAAATATCCCGCTCGGTCAACTGGATAATCTGATAGCCGGAACGTGGGATGCTTCTGATAATACCTTCATTGCACAGCTGAATAAGGGCTTCTCTGACCGGGGCCTTGCTGACTCCGAACTGCTTTGCCAGATTTCCCTCGTTAAGAAATTCCTTCATGGAGTACTCATTTTTGATGATTTTCTTCAATAGTTCATTGTGAATCTTTTCCTTTAAACTCATACTCATGAAGTACCCTCACTGTGATATCTGTACCATACTGCAAAACGAAAAGATGTGCAATATTATTGTTGACATAAGGCATATCATAAAACATAATACTGATATGATCAATAAACATAACAGAAGGATGATATGACAAAGAAACAACGAATAACCTCTGTGCTTCAAGGAAAACCAGTTGACCGGATACCTGCCAGCTTCTCTCTTCATTTTCCTGAATCATGCTTTTTCGGGAAGAGCGCGATTGAGGCTCACAGGAAGTTTTATCTGGAAACCGATGTAGATCTGTTGAAGATCATGAACGAAAACAAGTTCTCAACCGATACGGTGATTAATACCGCAGATGACTGGAACCATGTTCGTCCAATATCTGGTAATGAGCCCTATGTTCAGGATCAGCTTAATATCATCAAGGCCATGGCAGATGAGTTTGGAGATGAAGTGCATATCTTTGCCACAATTCATGGAATATTTGCATCTGCATTTCATGCCACCAATGACAAACCGGAGAATCTAGCAAGACATGATAAGGTCTCAGCACATCTGAAAGAACGTCCGGAAGTGGTAGGTCCGGCTCTAAAACGGATTGCTGAAGGTCTTGCACTGCTGACACGGCTTTGCATTGAAGCAGGTTCAGCAGGCATCTACTATGCAGCGCTTGGAGCTGAAAAGTACCGGTTTTCCCGAGAAGTGTTTAATGCCCATATAAAACCCAATGATCTGCTGATACTTGAAGCTGCATCAGAAGCTCCAGCTGGGACAATACTGCATATGTGCAAGGATCAGTTGAATATTGATGTGTATAAGGATTATCCAGGAGATGCAGTTAACTGGGCGGAGCATGAGCTGAACATTGATCTTGATACCGGCAGGAAGCTGTTTAACCGTCCGATTCTTGGCGGATTTGATGACCGCTCCGGGGTGCTTGTGGAGGGAGCGAAGGAAGAATTGGAGAAGGAAACCCGAAGGTTGGTGAAAACATTTGGACCCACCGGGTTTATGATTGGAGCTGACTGCACATTGCCGACAGAAATTCCATATTCCAGGGTACGATGGGTGACTGATACCTTAAAAGAAACGGAATTGATGCCGGTAGAGTTTTTTTAACATGCATGAAGACCCTTCAGGATTACTGCAGGGTACAGTATGAGCAGCCTGAGAAGGCATGGATCATATAAAAATTTGGGAGGATTGTATGAAGAAATGGATTACGATGTTGAGTTCAGCTGTATGTATTACAGCAGTCATGGGTTTATCGGCAGCAGGACGTGCTGAAGAAGTTGAGGAAGGAGTATATCCTGCAGGAACCATGAGCTTTATGGGATACGGAAATCCTCAGGTTCATCAGGAGCATGCTGATGATTTTCTTGAACGGAACCGGGACATTGCCCCGAACGTTAAATTTGAAGTCATGCAGGTGGAGACTGAGGAAGCGGCACGGCAGCATGTGATTATGTCGGTTACTGCAGGTGCGTGGGAAGATCTTCCTACGGCAATGCGGACCCAGGAGGTAAGTCTGCAGGTGCTTGCTGAAGCGGGTATTCTGGTAGACCTCACCGATGTTGCCATGGAGTATAAGGATGACTTTCTTGACGGTGTATGGGACGCAGGGTTTTATGACGGAAAATACTACGGATTCCCTACCCAGTTCAAACCGCAGCTCTTGTTCTATAATGCATCACTCTTTGAAGAGTATGATATAGACCCTCAGCGAATGGACACCATAGAGGGGTGGATTGATGTCGGCCGGGAGCTGAAGGAAAAAAGCAATGGAGAAGTTCATCTATCCTATGTAGACCCGGGACATTTTACCTGGAGATACTATGGAAGAAGAGGGCTGATGCCCCAGGCAGAAGCTCGGATATGGGATGATGAAGGGAATGTTGTAATTGATACCTGTCCAGGGTCACTGCTGGCGTTTGATGCACTTGATACCCTGTATTCTGAGGGACTGCTTCTGAAAGCAACCATGTTTCAGCCCCAGATCTACGACGCGACGCGTGACGGGAGGATAGCCACATACTATATCGGAGCATTCTGGGATCAGTTTCTAAGGCAGAATCTTCCTGATATGGAAGGTGACTGGCGGATGATGCCTGCACCGGTGTTTGAAAGTGTTGGACTTCGAGGAGCTCCAGTACCTGCCATTGAAGTGCTGATTGACAACCCGGGCGGAAATCCCTACAAGGATCTTTATATTGACCTTCAGCTCGATTTTCAGTTCAACAATGAAGCCAGAAAGAAATGGACCGAAAGCATGCTGGCCCAAAATCAGACGATATCAGCTCCGATTGTACATGAAACGTTGAAAGATCCTTACTGGAGCCAGCCGACTCCTTACTATGGCGGACAGTCTCTGCTGGGTATGGAAAGCAAGGGACTTGAAAACTTTGCCCCGAATATGCGGGTAACAAATGCTGATGCTGAGGCTGACTCAATCATATCATCTGAAATTGAGAAATATGTAGCAGGAGATCAGACTATGGATGAAGCGGTAGCCAACATGGGGCGGATTCTCCGATCTCGTATCGGGAAAGCTCCGGCAGCTCGGTAAAAACAGGGTATGGTATTATTATCATGCGTAATTATCCGGCAGAAGCAAGTCTTCTGCCGGATGCTGTATTTGGTCAATATGGAGTTTCCTATTCATGAAAGGTAACAGTCTAGGAATGCGGCTCTGGAAAGCTCGTATCGTGTATCTATTTATTGCCCCGTATTTTATTTTGTTTATTTTCTTTCAGCTGATACCTCTTGTATGGTCATTGGTGTTGAGCTTCCACTCATGGTCAGGATTAGGTGAGATGACCTTCGTCGGGATGGACAACTATCGGACCCTTGTCACTGATGACTTGTTTCAGCTTGTACTGGGCAATACGGTTTTTTACTGGATTGTGAGCGTTATTACAATTATTCCCATTTCGTTAATGTTGGCCAGCATCATTAACAGCCCCTGGCTGAAACGGCGCAACTTTGTTCAGACGATGATGTTTCTGCCGTATATTATTTCATGGGTAGCAGCGGCACTGGTATTCAGGATGCTCTTTGATCATGAAGTCGGGTTGGTGAATATCGCTATCTCATCTCTTGGATTGCAGCCTCAGCCTTGGCTGGTCAGCACCCGTTTATCAAAGATACCAATATCCATACTGATAATTTGGAGGCTGGTGCCGTGGTATATGCTTATCATATATTCCGGATTAAAAAGTGTTGATTACCAGTTTTATGAAGCTGCGGTGCTGGAGGGGGCCAATGCATTTCAGCGAATGGTGAAGATTACCATTCCGCTGATCAGCACGATTCTGTTTTTCTGTTTTATTACTCTGACCATTGAATGCTTTCGAATTTTTGCCCAGCCCCATGCGCTTACCCGCGGCGGACCGGGAAATTCGTCCATGTCAATCGTACAGTATCTGTATATAAATGGGTTCGAGTTTTTCAAACTCGGATATGCCTCTACCGTCGGATATGCCCTGGCGCTGATCCTGCTTATCGTATCAGCATTTCAGCTTCGGGTTATGATCAAACGTAATAAAGAGATGAATTTCTGAGAGAGTACCCATGAAACGTGCTTCAACTGAACAGACAATTGGTATGATAATTCTTGGCATCACTATGATTATAGCGGTGTTTCCGTTTCTGTTTATGATGATCATAGCTTTAAAACCTCCCGGAGAAAGCGTGACAGGACTGAATGCTCTGTATGTAATCAATCCTACTATAAATAATTTTTTCCGTATCAACCAGCTGATTCCGATTTTCCGAAATGCCCTCAACAGCATTGTTGTATCAACAGCAGGAGCCTCTACAACGGTATTCTTTTGTGCATTGGCTGGATTTGCCTTTGCGAAGTACACGTTTCCGGGAAAGGAAATCCTGTTTGTCATTATGATTGCAACTATGATGGTTCCTGAGGAGACAGGAGTGATTCCGGTATTCATTATCGTCCGTCGTCTCGGATGGATCAACAACCTGCTGTCGCTTATCGTGCCGAAAATCGCTACAGCAATCGGAATATTCTACATGCGGCAGTACATCACCACATTTCCCTATACGGTAATGGAGCAGGCCCGGATAGACGGCTGCAGCGAATTTAGAATCTTCTGGAATATGGTGCTGCCGAACATTACCCCTGCTCTTGCTGCATGGGGATCAATATCATTTATTGTTCGGTGGAATGAACTGCTGTGGCCGCTGCTGTTTATGCGTTCTAGAGTAATGTATACTCTGACAGTTGCCATTTCACTGCTCCCTACTGCTGAGGGACTTTCCACTCCATGGCAGGTAATTATGGCGGGAACTGCAATTTCCGTGGTGCCCTTAGTGCTCATATACTTCCTTCTTCAGCGGTTTCAAATTGCCGGTATTATGACTGGATCACTTAAAGGATAAAACATAACTGGATGTACACATGAATACTGCAGCATATACTGATCTTCTGAAGGAAATGAAACGGGAACTGAAGACTTCTGTGGGATGTACGGAACCAGCTGCTGTTGCACTTGCCTGTGCGGCGGCACGGTCCTTCATAGATGATAAGCTGCGTTCAATACATATCAGGGTCAGCAAAGATGTCTTTAAAAACGGATTTACCGTCGGCATTCCAGGCACCCCGTACAAAGGGCTTCTGATTGCTGCGGCTATGGGATTTTGCTGCGGAAATCCGGATGATGGGTTGGAGGTACTGAAGTCAGCTGATGCATCATGCCTGAAGCAGGCAGAAGAGATTGCATCATCTGGAGTCATCACCGTTGATATTGATCACCACCGCCAGGGTGTTTTTATCCATGCGGAAATCAAAACTGAGGGTCATACTGCTGAAGTGTTTATCGAACATGAGCATGACAGGATCACCAGCATGATTCTCGACGGAACAGTAGTGCATTCTGACCCTATAGAGAACCAGGATCTCAAGAAACAGGGAAGTGTGTTTGATCGTGTCTCAGCTAAGGACCTGTATGATTTTGCTGTCACAGCTGACATAGAAGACATTGCCTTTGTCTATAATTCAGTGCATTTAAACCTCAATGCATCACAGGAGGGGCTTCAAGGAACTTGGGGGCTGAATGTTGGAGAAATGCTGCAGCAGCTCAATACTTCCAGTGCTGAACCTTCAGATCATCTATTGGAC
>PWNW01000122.1 GCA_003557605.1 Spirochaetaceae bacterium | reverse complement strand
CTGTCAACTGACGGGGTATTTCCGCTGCTCACCGGAGTATCGATGTTTGAAAAGGACCGGGTTTCTGCAGGGGTGATGGAAATCAGCGTAACAAACTACATCCTTGAAGAATACCTGCTGGGAAGCCACGCAGTCGATAAAGTATTCATCAATGAAATACCCGCCCGACTGGAGGCAATCCTCTCATCCCAGCTTGATACGGGTATCTTCCCGGAACCCTTTGCCTCAATCGGTGAGATGCGTGGACTGGAAAAGGTGATCTACCACGATATTCCCCGAGAAAGCCTGAATCTTATTGCCTTTACAGGCAAGGCCCTTGATCAAAAACATGAGGCTGTCAGAAGATTCCATACTGCATATCAGATGGCAGTTGAGCAGATGAACAGCGTGCCCGGAGCAGACCGGGACACCATGATGCAGGCACTGCCTAACCTTCCTCCTGAAATCCGCGACACCGTCCATATGCCGGAGTACCTTGCTCCGAGGCTTCCCTCGGATGATTTTGTCAACGAGATTATCAGGTGGACCGAAGGGGTAACCCGCACATCCTACGGCATAACCCCCGATGACATCCTGGACCGGTCATTTACCAGGGGGAGGTAATGCTTTCAATCAGAAACGCCGGGGTCAGCTACGGCAGCACCACGGCGTTTGCCGATTTTTCCCTGGAGGTATCCTCCGGGGAGATGATCAGCATCATCGGAAAAAGCGGATGCGGGAAAACCAGCCTGCTCTACGGGATTATCGGGCTGGTTCCCCTGTCCCAGGGGAGCATATCACTTGAGGGAGGACGAAAATCAAGCAGCATCATGTTCCAGCAGGACCGACTGCTGCCGTGGAAGACCGTCACCGCCAACGTGATGCTGGGTATGGACAGGCATGCTCTCAAGGATGCCCAAGCCCTGCTTTCCAGCTTTGGTCTTGCTGAACACCTGCATAAGTTTCCCGGTGCGCTCAGCGGAGGGGAACGTCAGCGGACTGCACTTGCCCGGTGCCTGATCAGGAAGCCGAGACTGCTGCTGCTTGACGAGCCCTTGGCTTCTCTTGATGAGCAGACCCGGGAGCATCTCCAGGATGAAATAAAGCAGTACTGCATCCGCCACAGCATCACCATGCTGCTGGTGACCCACAGCATACAGGAAGCTGTATGCATGGGCTCCAGGATAATTGTCATGACATCCGGAGGCATCAGTTTTGAAACATAAAACCCGGTTCACCGGGAACCTGCCATCCGCAGCATGGATCAGAGCTTTTCCCTAGAGCGCAGGCTTCGACGGGCCCTACAGGAGGGCATCAGGAAGGACGGAGCATGAAGTACCTCAAGGGCTCAGTACTGGTCATTCTCCTGTGGTATATCCTCGCAGCAGCGATATCCGGCCCGGTGGTGCCCTACCCCCATCGTGCGGCTGCTCATCTGATGTTCTCCCTGGTCCGAGGAGAAATGCATCTCCACGTCTTCTATTCCCTCTACCGGATTATCATGGGTATTGCTGTTGCTCTGGTATTTGCAGTACCTGCAGGGATGATTGCCGGAAGGAACCGTTCCTTTGACCAGGTCATCTCTCCGATGCTCTATCTGCTCTACCCGCTTCCGAAAATTGCCTTTCTCCCGGTGTTCATGGTCCTTCTCGGCATCGGAGACCTTTCAAAAATTGTACTGCTTGCAGTAATCATCTTTTTTCCTGCTGCAGTCACCATCCGTGACGGCGTACGTGACATTTCAGGGAAGTTTGCTGAACTGGCACAGGCCTACCACCTCACCCCAGCTCAGGTAATATCCTCCATCATACTGCCCGGTGTGCTCCCCAGGATCTTCTCATCCCTGAGAATCTCATTGGGTATTTCCCTTTCGGTGCTGTTCATCAGTGAAAACTACGCCGCTTCCTACGGTCTCGGATACAACATCATGAATTACTGGATCATGGCAAACTACATCGGCATGTACGGGGGGATTATTATGCTGAGCCTATTGGGACTGGGACTCTACATCATTCTGGATTTCCTTGAACGTCTGCTGGTTCCCTGGAACCGGTCTTCCTAAGCATCCTGCTCAACGGCCCCAGTGCAGGAAGGATGAAGATTATGTCAGTTTTCTTACCAAATGAATGAAAGACATACGGCTGTTACAAAAAAAGTCTTTGAACGTGACATGTCCGATGCTCCTTTTTGCCGTCATCATTTGATCCGTATTGCATATCTGAATGTTTGTGATACCATATAAGACAGCGGGAGTCATGTTTTGCACAGTTTTCCTGTATTCCTCCAATGATTCCCGGCTGGATGTGTTTTTCACGCAAGGAGGTGCTGTCATGGAACTGGTAAAGACACGAACAGCCAATGTGAAAAGCTCCATGGAAAAACATATGCTTGCTAAGGTTCTGCTTGGAGCAGTAACTGGAGATATTGATGATCTTCTTCATTTGAAAAAATTCCTTCCCGCAGTGCAGGACGTACCAGGTCTCTCGGACTATCTTCGAAAGCTGGTCTCTGATGCGAAGCAGAGAACCGGTTCAGCCCTGCTTTTCCAGCGCATCGGCTGGCAGCTCAATGAAACAGCGAAACGCAAGATGATCGAAAATTTTCTCTACTCCTGGGCGGTAAAGGGAAGCGAGAAGAATAAGCAGATTTTCCTGGAAGAGGGTAACTGCGCTCCGAAGTTCATTGTCCTCAGCCCCACCATGCGGTGCAATCTCAACTGCACAGGCTGCTATTCAGGGCTCTACGGAAAGCAGGAGGAGCTCACTGAAGCTGAAATTGAGGACATCATCATCCAG
>PWNW01000194.1 GCA_003557605.1 Spirochaetaceae bacterium | reverse complement strand
CTCCACCAGCCCTTCTCTGACCGCCTGCAGGTAGATCTTCTGGGTGGCAGGGAAAATTATGACCCTCACTCCCTTGGCGACCTTTCTTCCCTTCAGCACCTCTGCGGCAATCCTCATGTCTTCAATGCGGCCGTTGGTGCAGGACCCGATGACCACCTGGTCTACGGGGACATCTCCCACCTCGTCGATGGTCCTGGTGTTGTCCGGCAGATGGGGAAACGCCACAGTCGGACGAAGTGCGGAGAGATCAACCGTTACAGTCTGCTCATATTCCGCATCCGCATCGGCTTCATGGACCCTTCCGGGTCTGCTTCCGTGCTCCTTCAGGTATTCCAGGGTTGCCTGGTCTACCGGAAAGATTCCGTTCTTCGCCCCAGCCTCAATAGCCATGTTGGCAATGGTGAACCGGTCATCCATGGAGAGACGCCCTACCCCCTCTCCGCAGTATTCCATGGAGCGGTAGAGGGCGCCGTCGACGCCGATCATGCCGATGATGTGGAGTATCACATCCTTGCCCCCTACCCACTTGGAGGGAGATCCGACAAGTTCAAACTTCATGGCCCCGGGCACCTTGAACCAGCCCTTGCCAACGGCCATCCCTGCGGCCATGTCGGTGCTTCCCACTCCAGTGGAGAAGGCCCCCAGGGCCCCGTAGGTGCAGGTGTGGGAATCGGCGCCGATGACCAGGTCACCGGCTGTGACCAGCCCCTTTTCAGGCAGCAGGGCATGCTCGATTCCCATCTCCCCGATCTCAAAATAGTGCTCAATCTCCTTGTCCCGGGCAAACTGACGCATTACCCGGCACTGCTCGGCGCTTTTGATGTCCTTGTTGGGGGTAAAGTGGTCCGGCACCAGCGCTACCTTCGAGGCGTCAAACACCTCCTTCACCCCAATCTTCTCAAACTCCCGTACCGCTACCGGAGCAGTGATATCGTTGCCGAGCACCATATCGAGGTCGGCCAGGATCAGCTGTCCGGGCCGCACTTCATCAAGTCCCGCATGGGCGGCAAGAATCTTCTGGGTCATTGTCATTCCCATCTGTGATACTCTCCTTATAGGTTAAAAATAGGCGCTCATCTTCCGTTCGATTTCCTTGAGCAGCTTGAATTCAATTGAGTCACGCAGGGCTATCCAGCTTGCCTCAATGATGTCCGTCGACACTCCTACGGTGGTCCAGGAGTCAGTCTCATCCGCAGACTCAATGAGCACCCGTACCCGTGCTGCAGTGGCCTGCTTGGAATCAAGCACCCTTACCTTGTAGTCGGTAAGATGCACTTTCTTCAGTTCCGGATAGAATACCTCAAGGGCCTTCCTGAGGGCTTTGTCCAGGGCATTCACCGGTCCGTCCCCCTGGGCTGCGGTGATCTCCTCGGTCCCGTCAACCTTGATCTTCAGGATTGCCGAATTGCTGATATTCTTGTCTTCAGCAGGCTGGTCCCCGATGATCCGGAAATGATCAAGCTCGAAGAAGGGTCGGTACTTGCCCAGATGCTTCCGGATGACCAGTTCAAAGGAGCTCTCGGCGCCCTCAAACTGGTACCCCTCCATCTCCATGTTCTTCAGCTCCTCCATTATCTCCTTGGTCTCAGGGGAGTCCTTATCAAGGGACGGGGAAATTCTCTGTATGCGTTTGAGGATCATGCTTCTCCCTGCCACCTCGGACATCAGGAAGCGCCGTTCATTGCCCACCAGATCGGGGTCCACATGCTCAAAGGAACTGGTGTTTTTCGACACCCCGTCAATATGCATCCCCCCCTTATGGGCAAAGGCGCTTTTCCCAACATAGGGCATGCCGTTAGAAATGGAAATATTGGCAATCTCAGCCACCCTCCGCACCATCGGGGTAAGCAGAGCAAGAGATTCATCGGGGACGCAGCGGCACTGGTTTTTCAGCTGCAGATTGGCGATCAATGTGGAGAGGTTTGCATTTCCGCAGCGCTCACCGAATCCTGCCAGAGTTCCCTGCAGGTGACGTGCCCCGGCATCTATTGCCATGACGCTGTTGGCCTCGGCAAATCCTGAATCATTATGGCAGTGCACTCCTATCACGGCATCGGGAAATTTCTTCACCACATCGGAGGTGGCATCGTAGATAAACTTCGGAAGGGACCCTCCGTTGGTATCGCAGAGCACCGCAGAACAGGCGCCGCCTCGCAGCCCCGCTTCCACGCACTGCAGGGCATACTCCGGGCTGGCCTTGTATCCGTCATAAAAATGCTCAGCATCGAAGACCACCTCCTTGCCCTTACCGACAAAAAAGGCAACCGTCTCTTCGATCATAGCCAGGTTTTCCTTCTTCGTCGTCTTGATAATATCTGTGACATGGAAGTCCCAGCTCTTGCCGAATATCACAACAACGGGGGTGTCTGCGGTGAGCAGGTTCTTCACGTTGTCGTCATCTTCCACCTTCACCCCTCTCCTGCGGGTGCTTCCGAAGGCTGCAAGTCTGCTGTGATTCAGCTTCAGTCCCTTTGCCTGCCGGAAGAACTCCAGATCCTTGGGGTTGGATCCGGGATTTCCCGCTTCAACCAGGTCTATTCCCAGTTCGTCAAGGGATTTAAGCACCTTCAGCTTGTCCTGGACGGAAAAGGAGATTCCCTCGCCCTGTGCGCCGTCCCGGAGTGTTGAATCAAGAATTTCTATATCTTTCATGACCTTCCCTCCTCGTAGTAGTACCGGTTCACCGCAGAAAGGAATGCAAGGATGCTTGCTTCCACTACGTCGGTGCTCACTCCCCTTCCCTTATAGGTAGTTCCGTTCTTATGGATCTTCACCGATACCTCACCCTGCGCATCCTGTCCTCCCGTGACCGCATGGATCACGTACTCGTCCAGGACAAAGGTTTCTCCGGCAATCCGTTCAATAGCAAGAAACGATGCATCCACCGGGCCGTCGCCGGTGGCCACATCCTCTATGGCGTCCTTACCCCGCAGCAGCCGGATTGAGGCGGTGGAACTGATGGTGTTTCCCGAGTTGATCACAAACCGGTCAAGAGAATAGGTCTCCGGCACCAGGGCTGCCCGGGTTTCCATCAGCGCCTCAAGGTCCTTGTCCTCAACCACCTTCTTCTTGTCCGCCAGGGCCTTGAACTGGGTGAATATTTCGGTAATCACCTGTTCATCGGGACTGTAGCCCAGAGAGCGTATCCGCTCCGTGAAGGCATGTTTTCCCGAATGCTTGCCCAGGACCATGCGGTTCTCCTGCAGTCCGATGGACTCGGGGGTCATGATCTCATAGGTGCTTGCGTGGGAAAGCACGCCGTGCTGGTGGATTCCCGCTTCATGGGCGAAGGCATTGGCCCCGACCACAGCCTTGTTGGGCTGGACCTGCACCCCCGTCACATTGGAAAGCAGCCTGCTGGAGCGGTAGATCTCCCGGGTGTTGATATTGGTTTCAACTCCGTAGATATCCTTCCTGGTCTTCAAGGCCATCACCAGCTCCTCCATGGCCGCATTGCCTGCCCGCTCTCCGATGCCGTTGACGGTGCATTCCACCTGCAGCGCTCCAGCCCGGATTGCAGCCAGAGTGTTGGCCACCGCAAGTCCGAGGTCATTGTGGCAGTGCACGGAAATCACCGCCTTGTCGATATTCGGAACATGTTCCCTGATGTGCTTCACGATCCGGTAGAACTCATCAGGGGTGGTGTACCCCACTGTATCGGGAATATTTATGTACCCCGCCCCTGCGTCAATGACCTTCTCAAAAATCTCGCAGAGAAAATCGAGCCTGCTTCGTGCGGCATCCTCCGCCGAGAACTCAACCTCTCCGCAGAGGTTCCGTGCATACCTGACCATACGCTGCGCCTGGTCCAGCACATCCTCGGGACTCTGCTTGAGCTTGTACTTCATATGGATGTCGGATGTAGCAATAAAGGTATGTATCCTCGGGTTCACTGCCTTCTGCAGGGCCTGCCAGGAAGCATCAATGTCTTTCTCCAGGGCCCGTGACAGGCTGCAGACACTGCAGTTCTTAATCTCTTCTGCCACCGCCTGCACCGAGGAAAAATCCCCCGGGGAGGCAATTGCAAAGCCCGCTTCTATCACATCGACCCCCAGCAGCTCCAGCTGACGCGCCATACGAAGCTTCTCATCGATGTTCATGCTGCAGCCCGGGGCCTGCTCTCCGTCCCGGAGAGTAGTATCAAAAATTCTTACCACATCCGCCATCTTCATACCCTCCTTGAGGTTCCTCTTATTTCTTCAGCCAGCTCATCAGTGAACGCAGTTCTTCCCCCACCTTCTCAATCTGATGATCCGCCTCCATCCGTTTCTTTGCATTGAAGTATGCCCTGTTCGACTGGTTCTCTAAAATCCATTTCCGGGCAAAACTTCCGTCCTGCACCTCCGAGAGGACCTTCTTCATCTCTTTTCGGGTCTCCTCGGTAATAATCCGGTCTCCGGTAGTGTAGTCGCCGAATTCGGCGGTATCGCTGACGGAGTACCTCATATAGCTCAGTCCTCCCTGGTTCACCAGGTCAACGATCAGCTTCACCTCATGACAGCACTCGAAATATGCCATTTCCGGTGAATACCCCGCTTCAACCAGGGTCTCAAATCCCGCCTTGATCAGTGCTGAGAGTCCTCCGCAGAGCACCGCCTGCTCGCCGAAGAGGTCCGTCTCGGTCTCTTCCTTGAATGAGGTCTCAAACACCCCTGCCCGGGAACCGCCGATGCCCGCAGCATATGCGAGGGCCATCTCCAGGGAGTCACCCGACGGGTCCTGATGGACCGCCACCAGACAGGGAACGCCCTTCCCCTCCTGGTACTGGCTGCGAACCGTATGGCCGGGCCCCTTGGGGGCAATCATCATCACGTTGATGTCCTCGGCAGGAACAATCTGCCCGAAATGGATGTTGAATCCGTGGGCAAAGGCAAGATAGCTGCCCGGCTTCAGGTTGGGAGCTACAGATTCCCTGTAGAGCTGTGCCTGCTTCTCGTCATTCACCAGCATCATCACCACATCCGCCTGCTTCACCGCATCGGCAGCGACAGCCACCTTCAGCCCGTCCTCCTCGGCCTTCTTCCAGGACTTGCTTCCCTCATAGAGGCCCACAATCACCTGGATGCCCGATTCATGCAGGTTCAGCGCATGGGCATGCCCCTGGCTCCCGTACCCGATCACCGCTACGGTCTTGTCCTCAATCTTCAACTGACTTACGTCATCCTGGTAGTACATCTTTCCCATGGTTTTCTCCTTGTTATTTATTTCTTGTTCATAATGTCATGTATGGTGCTGTTTCCCCTTCCGATGGCCGTTAAGCCAGTACGGACAATCTCCTTGATGCCGTAGGGTTCCACAAGACGGAAAAACGCATTGATCTTGTCGGATTCTCCGGTAATCTCCACGCTCACCGAACGGGTATCAACATCAACGATCTTTGCACGGAATATGTCGGCCAGCTCAACCACCACAGCCCGCACCTCCTGGGGCGCATCAATCTTCACCATCACCAGTTCACGGAACACCCCTTCACCGTTCCCGAGGACCTGCACATGGCGTACATCCACCTGCTTGTCAAGCTGCTTGGTGATCTGCTCCAGCACCGATGCATCTCCGGACACCGCAATGGTCATCCGTGATATCTCGGGGTTCTCAGTCTCTCCCACGGAAAGACTGTCAATGTTGTAGCCCCTGCGGCTGAAAAGCCCCGCAATCCGGCTCAGCACTCCTGAATGATTGTTCACCAGCACTGATAAAATATATCGCTCCATATATCTGCTCCTAAAAAGTTTTCCCGGGGATATATCTCACCGCCGGGTATATACCTATGGCGCTGAACGGATACATGGAAGCACTCCGGCGTTCCCGGATTCCAGTTCAGGCACCCCGACGGCGAAATTATAGAATGATAATGTATACAATAATAAGAAGAAGAATTACAGGAAGAATAATGGAGACAAGGGAGGATAGGATCAGGACAGGAAGGGTCGACAGGAAGGATCTGCACGCGTTCATGGTTCTCTGACTTGTACACGGCTGCGCGGAGGGACTCATTTGGAATCCGGGTCCGGTGCTGCCGCAGGATGGTGAATACATCATCTTGCTACCTCGCTCTTGCTCTAGATATCTTTCTCTTATACCGAAGGGATGAAAAAAAGTCAATACCGGAATACTCAATGCATAAATATGTATTTTCCCGTATAGACATCTTGAAAATAACCAGAAAGGATTGTAGGGTTTTCCTATCATGGACAGCAGAACAGTTACCCCCTCTTCCGTACGGGGCGAAGCGGTGATACCCGCATCAAAATCACAGACAGTCAGGGCCCTGCTGATCGCCTCAGCAGCAGAAGGAACAAGCGTCATAACCAATCCCCTGGTTTCAGGGGACACCCTTTCCTGCCTGGAGGCGTGCAGGAGCCTCGGAGCACGGATCATCACCGAAAAGGGCCGCTGGATTGTCACGGGGATCACTGTCCCCAAGAACCCGCCCTCTGCGCCTCTTGTGATTGACGTGGGCAATTCGGGCACCACCCTCTATCTCGCCCTTGGGCTCGCCGCCCGCCTGGAAAGGCCGGTGATCTTCACCGGCGACCAGCAGATCAGAAGCCGCCCTGCCTCCCCCTTGGTGCAGAGCCTTCGTGATCTCGGGGCTGAGTGCTCACTGCCCGCAGGCCCGGAGATGATCAGCTCCCTGGGGCTTGCACCTCCCCTCAGCAGCGAATCGGTACCCTGCATGATCACAGGGCCTCTGAAGGGCGGCCGCACGGTAATTTCCTGTCCCACCAGCCAGTACCTCTCGGGACTGCTGCTCAGCTGTCCATTGGCCCAGAATGAGTGCATCATCGAAGTGCCCCTGCTGCATGAACGCCCCTACGCTGAGATGACCCTCCAGTGGCTCGATGAGCAGGGCATCATCTATTCCCGGGACAGATGGTCTCGGTTTGTCATTCCAGGGAACCAGCGGTACCGCAGCTTTGAAAAGACCGTCCCCGGCGATTACTCCTCAGCTTCCTTCTTCTTCTGCGCAGCAGCCCTTACCAGCTCCCGGCTCACCGTAACGGGAACCGCACGTAATGACTCACAGGGAGACCGGGAGATCCTCGCATGCCTGGAGCAGATGGGATGCACCGTGGAATGGAAGGGTCCCCTCAGCCTGGAGATAACAGGACCTCCCAAGGGGTCCCTGCAGGGCAGGGAGTTTGATCTCAACAGCATGCCTGACACCCTTCCTGTACTTGCAGTCACCGCAGCGTATGCTCAGGGCACTACGGTGCTCGGCAATGTGCCCCAGGCACGCATCAAGGAAACCGACCGCATTGACGTGATGTGCCGGGAGCTGAGAAGCCTCGGTGCAGAAGCAGAGCAGAGGGAGGATGCCCTGGTGATCCATGGAAACGGCAGAGGCCTTTCCGGAGGGCATGTCCGGGGACACGGGGACCACCGGGTCATCATGGCCCTGGCTGTGGGAGCCCTTGCCGCCCGCAGTCCTGTCACCATCGACGATGTCAAGGCGGCAGAAATAACCTTCCCCGGATTCTTCTCCATCCTTGAATCCATCACCCAAGGAGCCCCCAGATGACAGATCTCAGAAGCGATACGGTAACCCAGCCAACCGAAGGCATGCTGAAGGCCATGTTCGAGGCTGCTTCAGGCGATGACGTCTACCAGGAAGACCCGTCGGTGAATGAACTGCAGGAGTATACCGCTCAGATCACCGGCATGGAGGCATCGCTGTTCATGCCCTCGGGGTGCATGGCAAACCTCACCGCCCTGTACATTCTCGGCAGACGGGGCAATGAGGTGATCTGTCATCCCCTGAGCCATATTATGCAGCATGAGCTTGCCTCTCCGGCGGTCATTGCCGGAGTGCTGCTCACACCGGTTCCCGGAGAACGGGGGATCATCACCGCAGAAGGTATCATGCCGTTTATACGCAGACCCGATCCCTTGAGTTCCCATACCTCCCTGGTGAGCATTGAGAACACCGCCAACATGGCAGGAGGGACCTGCTATGATGAACCTGCGCTTCAGGAGCTTCGAAAGCTCACCGAACAGGAGGGGATCTATCTTCATATGGACGGCGCCAGAGCCTTCAACGCCGCCGAGGCAGCGGGTTTGTCCGTAGGACAGATGGCCGGGTACGTTGACTCCCTCACCCTGTGCCTTTCCAAAGGGCTCGGAGCCCCTGCAGGGTCCATGCTCTGCGGCAAGAAGGAGTTTATCAAAGAGGCTCGGAGAGTACGGAAGCTGCTCGGAGGGGGAATGCGTCAGGCGGGATACTATGCCGCTGCGGGGCTGTATGCCCTGAAGCACCATACCCGAAGACTTGCCGAGGACCATCTGCATGCCCGCATCATCGGTGAGGCCGTCAGTCAAAGCAGCTGGGGAAGCCTCGCCGCAGAACCGGTGGAGACAAACATTGTGATAGCCTCGGTGCACCGCAAAAGCACCGAGGCGGTGCTGCAGGCCCTGAAGCACTTAGGGGTGCTTGCAGGCCCGGCAGGAAGAAATGCCGTCAGGTTCGTCACCCACCTCGGCCTTGACCGGGGAATGATCGACCAGGCGTCGGAGATTATAAAAACCTTGAACATCTAGGGAGCTGGTATGGGACGATATGACTTCACCACCGTTGTTGACCGAAGGGATTCAGGAAGCCTGAAATGGAACCCCTCATATTTGGAGAAGCTGTGCGGCAATCCCCATGCGCTTCCCTTCTGGGTGGCGGACATGGATTTCCGTTCCCCCCCTGAGGTGATTGAGGCGCTCCACAGCCGTATTGACCACGGAATCTTCGGATACCTCAGCTCAGCCGAAGAGCTGTTTCATGCCTTCTGCAGCTGGGCCAGGATGCGATTTTCCTGGGATGTCTCTGCTGATGCCGTCTGCTGGACCCCGGGCATCGTCACCGCCCTTGCCGCATCAGTGCAGGCGTACACTGAACCGGGAGACGGGGTGATCATACAGACCCCTGCCTATCGTCCCTTCTTTTCGGTAATCCGGGACAACCAGCGGAAGGTCCTGGAGAATCCCCTGATCTACCGAGACGGCCGTTTCTCTCTGGACCTGGACCACCTGGAAGAACTGATGAAATCAGCCTCACTGATGCTGTTCTGCAGTCCCCACAATCCCTCTGGAAGGGTATGGAGCCGACAGGATCTCACCGAGATCTCCCGGATGTCCCGGAAGCATGGGGTGATGGTTGTCTCAGACGAGATCCATGCCGATATGACCTATCCGGGATATACCCATTTTCCATGGAACTCAATCGACGAACAGGGGATTACCTGCATGGCCCCCTCAAAGACCTTCAATATCGCCGGGGAGCATGTCTCCTGCATTGTGATACCCGACGAAGGTCAGCGTAACAGTTTCACCTCCCTGCTCAGCAGACTCTCACTGGGTTCACCGACGGTGCTCTCCTATACCGCCGCGAGGGCGGCCTACCAGTACGGAGGACCGTGGCTCGATGAGCTCATAGACCTGCTGGTGCGGCATGCCCGGCTTACCGGTTCTTATCTCAGCTCCCATGCCCCGGAGATTCGCATGGTGATGCCCGAAGCAAGCTTTATCGCATTTCTGGACTGCAGCACACTCCTGGAACGCATCGGCAGAAGCAGGGACCTGGTGAACATCCTGGGGACCCGGGGCGGGATTGCCCTGCATCGGGGGTCATGGTTCGGAAGCGCCGGGAAGGACTTCGTGAGAATAAACTTCGGCACCCCCGAGAGCCTGCTTGAACAGGGACTCTCAAAGCTGGCCAGAGCTGTCGGGGAGCTCTAGTCTCCAGACCTCTCCGCTTCTCAGGTAGTACAGCATCCCCTCAACGGGCTTTCCGGTCATCTGCTTCACTGCGTCGCAGTAGATGCGAAGCTGCTGCTCGTGCTGCTCGGGAACTGCCCTTCGGTCTGTCTTGAAGTCAATCACCTCGCAGCGGTCCTCCCAGTGGAGCAGCAGATCAATTTGTCCCTGCACAAATATCTCCCCTCCGTTGGGACCGTAGGGGCCCCAGAGCACAAAGGAGACCTCGCTTTCAGCCTCCTGCGCCTGCCGCACCTTCTCGCCGTCGGGGGAGCTGAGAAACTGTTCTGCAAGAGCGAAGGCCTCCTTCCAGAAGGGTTTCGGGGGCCTTCGCATCACCCCGAGCAGCTGCGCATCCTCGGGCAGGCTGCGGTGCTTCACCGCATATTCAATGATCCGATGGGTCAGCTCCCCGAAGAACAGCGGGTCCCAGTACTCGGAGTTCTCAACCTGCTCTCCCGACGGCTGGAACTCCTGCTCATGCAGTCCCGTTACGGGGTACCTGATACGCCGGGCATCATACCGTCTCACAGGAGCTGAAGCAAATAGCTGCTTCAGCTCTGAAGCATCCCGGTTTTGTCCTTTTGCTCCTTCTGCATGCAAGTCCTCCTCGCTGAGCATCGGTATCTGCTCAAAGGCGATTCCCTGACATTCCAGATGCTCGCCGCAGATCTCCCCTGCAGGGCATCCTAAAGCCTCCAGCAGCAGGTTCAGGGGGGTTACGCTGTTTCTGTTCGTCCTGGTATGCCCCCCGGAAATGATGCACCGCTGCTGGGAACGGGTGAGGGCCACATAGAGCAGGCGCTTGACCTCCGCCTCCTCCTCCAGCTTCAGGCGGGGCTTTTCAGTCCTTGATATGATGTTGTCATAGGAGTCGGTAAAACTGCTTCGGTGGGAAAGCACGGGCCCGAAGCCCCTGGTCCAGCTGAACTTCCCGGCGGAGTCCTTCCGGGTACCCCCTCCGGCATCCGCCAGGATTACCACAGGAAACTCCAGTCCCTTTGCCTTATGGACCGTCATCACCTGCACTCCCCCTGACTCGCCCCGAAGAAGCTTCAGTTCCTGGAGCTTCTCATTGCTGCCCAGATGCTCCTTGAGCATATCGGTGCACAGTGCCAGAGAATGCCCTTCCCGGTCATACTGCCGAAGCAGTTCCCGGAGGTATTCATAGAACTCCAGGTAGGGATGGTATTCCTGTTTCCTCAGCAGCACATACCGGTACCCTCCCCGGTACCACAGTTCCCGCAGAAGCACCGCAGAGGGGACCCGGTCAGCGAGACTGCACAGATGCAGGTACAACCCGGCAGCCTGGCGGAATGCATCAAGGTCCCCGTACTGCTTCAGCACCTGCTCTCCCTCATCGGTGACGG
>PWNW01000191.1 GCA_003557605.1 Spirochaetaceae bacterium | reverse complement strand
GTAAACTTTAAAAGCATTCATGAAACAATCACAGCGGGAATATCCATGATTCATCAGGAATTGAGCCCGGTCCCCTTTATGACGGTTGCAGAAAATATTTTTCTCGGTAAAGAGCTTCATTACGGAAAGAGCTTATTTGTAGATGATAGGAAGATGGTAAAGGAGACCGAGAATCTGTTTGAAAACCTCGGCATAAAGCTGGATCCGAGAAAACGGATGAATGAGCTTACCACTGCATACATGCAGATGGTTGAAATTGCCAAGGCGATTTCCTACAACGCAAAGCTGGTTATTATGGATGAGCCGACTTCAGCCATCACGGAAAACGAGGTTGAACAGCTGTTTCGAATTATCCAGGCATTAAAGCAGGATGGTGTTTCAATCATCTATATTTCACACAAGATGGATGAAATATTTCGGATATCTGATGAAATTACCGTTTTGCGGGACGGAAAAGGTATTGGGACGCTTGATGCGAAGGATGCTACAAAGGAGCAGTTGATCAAGATGATGGTTAGTCGTGATCTGGATCAAATGTTTCCGAAGGAAGATGCAGAAATTACCGAAGTAGCACTTGAAATACGAAATTTTTCAAAAGAGGGAATGTTCCAGGATATTAATTTGAAGGTTCATAGAGGGGAGATTCTCGGACTTGCAGGTTTGATGGGAGCCGGACGGACTGAAGTAATGGAAAGTCTCTTCGGGGTAAGAAAGAAGGATTCCGGAGACGTGTACCTTACCAACGAAGTTAAGGTGCATATTCGAACACCGGAGCAGGCGGTCAAACATAAAATCGGATTTCTCACCGAGGATAGGAAGCTTTCAGGGCTTTTCCTTCCCCTTTCCGTGGCTGACAATATGTGTATATCAAATATCGAAGACTATCTGGACAAGGGCTTTGTCAGCCAGCGTGAGATTAATGATGCATGCAGGCAGATGGTGAAAAAACTGAATATTAAAACTCCCGGACTATATCAGATAATAAGAAATCTCAGCGGAGGGAACCAGCAGAAAGTACTGATTGCTCGTTGGCTGCTGATAAATGCGGATGTGCTGATTTTGGACGAGCCTACACGGGGGATAGATGTAGGGGCAAAAGCGGAAATCCATCGGCTTATGTCAAAACTGGCTCAGCAGGGCAAAGCTATCATCATGATTTCCTCGGAGATGCCGGAAATACTGGGAATGAGTGACCGGATTGTGGTGATGCATGAAGGACGGGTAACAGGTGAGTTGACCAGGGAAGAAGCAACTCAGGAAAAAATAATGCAGTTAGCTACCGGTGAAGCAGTGTAGTGAAATGCTGCGAGGAGAAAAGACATGGCAAAACTAAAACAAACCGACACCAGTGAAAGTTCAGTGGATATAGCAGGGTTAATACGGAGCCATTTGAGGGGATTTCAGACTGCGTTGATCCTGCTGCTGATGGTGATAATTATGAGTTTTCTGTCTCCGGCATTCCTTACTTCAAGGAACCTGATAAATATTGTCAGGCAGATTTCTATTATCGCCGTGATTGGAATGGGTGTTACCTTCTGCATCATTACTACAGGAATTGACCTGAGCTCCGGCTCAGTCGTAGCCTTTGCCGGAGTTGTAGCTGCAAGTTTCGGCGGGGGAGAGCACCCGCTGATAGCGGCTATCTTCTTCGGTCTGCTTGCTGGTGCTGCAGCGGGGTTTTTAAATGGTACCTTTTCTGCCCTCGGAGGCATTCCGCCGTTTATTGCCACATTAGGAATGATGCAGGCGGCTCGAGGTATGGCATTGATTTACAGTGACGGCCGGCCTGTTACCGGACTTTCACCGACGTTTACCTTCATCGGTGGGGGGTATTTGTTTGGTGTGCCGGTGCCGATCCTTATCATGCTGGCAATTGGGCTGGTTTCGCATATTCTGCTGAAAAAAACACGATTTGGAAAGTATGTATATGCTATAGGGGGGAACCGGCAAGCGGCTCTTGTGTCTGGAATTAATGTAAAAAAATATCTAGTGCTTGTCTATACGTATGCGGGTACACTGTCTGCTGCCGCCGGAATAATGCTTGCTGCCAGGCTTGCTGCAGGACAGCCCACTGCTGGGGTGATGTATGAGCTTGATGCGATTGCTGCTGCAGTCATAGGTGGGACGAGCTTGACGGGAGGAATTGGTACCATTCCCGGAACAATTATTGGTGCACTTATCATGGGGGTGCTGAATAACGGGCTGGTTCTGCTGAACGTCTCTCCCTATGCACAGCAGGTAGTGAAGGGTGCAATAATCGTTGCTGCAGTGCTGCTGGACACGTATCAGAAACGACAAAAGACATAAGCATATAAATAAAAGAAGAGGAATATCATGAATAATATAAAAACAGGAATTATCGGAGCCGGGCGGATCGCCTATGTGCACGGGAATAACATTGCAAAGCTGATTCCCGGAGCGGAGGTAAAGGGGATCGCTGATCCGTATCTGTCCGAGCATGCTCGGTCATGGATCGGGGCCCTGGGTATCGCTGAAGTGACAGAGGACTATCAGGATCTCTTGAAGGATCCAGAAATAGATGCGGTAGTGATCTGCTCTCCGACTGACACCCATGCCCGAATTATTCGGGAAGCGGTCAAGGCGGGGAAGGATGTGTTCTGCGAGAAGCCGATCGATTTGAATCCTGGGGAGATCCGCAGGACGCTGGAGGCAGTAGAGGCGTCGGGGCGGAAGCTGCAGGTGGGGTTTAACCGCCGGTTTGATCACAATTTCATTGCCCTGCGAGAAGCGGTAGTATCAAAACAGATCGGGAAACTGCGTATGGTCCGGGTGAT
>PWNW01000179.1 GCA_003557605.1 Spirochaetaceae bacterium | reverse complement strand
CAATTGGAGGAGCTCTTGCTGCTTGTCTTATAATTGTTGCCTATTTTGGTACACGTGCTATTCATCCAACATGGATTTTTGCCAACCTGGTAGTTGTTGCCCTCTTTTTTATTGCATTGAACATAACCACCGTTCGTGCAATGAAACTAAAATCTGCGTCATTTGTCTGGAAGCTCTTCTGGATGGCACTTATCGCCCGAATTGTTTATATGATCACCATCGTTTACCTGGCACAATTAACTACAGGCAGTTCATTCTATGTAGGAGCTGTGGATGCAATTCGATATCATAGAGTTAGTACTGAGGTATCAACTCTCATACATTCAGGAAACTTGCAATCAGTTCTCCCACACCTATTGTATGAGTATTATGGTTTAATGGATAACATTGGAGTAGCACTTGTTATTGGAATTATTTATTCACTGTTTGGTGACTCCGTTATCCATGCAAAATTATTCTTTAATCTGATGGGAGCCGGTACGGTTGTACTTGTCTATAAAACCACGCGCCTACTTTGGGATGAATCTGTAGCCCGGCTTGCCGGTATTATGATGGCTTTTTTCCCAATTGCACTCTTTTACAGCTCAGTAATTCTGAAAGAGGAGTTTGTTGTTTTCCTTGTAATGCTGGGAATCTACATTCTTACAAAGAGTGTAAAAAATAATAGCATCGGACTTACCGACATGGGGCTTCTTCTTTTTGCCATGACGTTTATTTTTCTGTTTCGAACAGCAGCCGGTGCGCTACTGGTAACGCTTGTAGTGGGCATGTTTGTGATGAACCGGTTTGGTGGAAGCATTTTCGTTGCTTCAATTGTCGCGGCATTTGTGTTTGGAATGTTTATCTACTTTATGGATATGCTGGGTGAGCTGGATATGTATGTCGACCGTATAGTGGGATATGCAGACTTTTCGGATGCCAGGGTACGGGGTGTGGCTCGTGGTAACCCACTTGCAACCATTGTAGGCACACCGATTTTTGTTGTACTCTCTTTTCTCGCGCCTTTTCCTTCCATGGTGGATATTCAGCTCCGTGTTGCAGCCAGCCATGACGCAACTTACTATTGGGTGTCAGGGTTGATCATCTGGAATTTTTTGATCTACTTTGGCATTGTAGGTGCCTGGAAAGCTATCCGGACCAAATTTAATGAAAGCCTCGCTGTATGGGGTTTTGCAATCGGCTACTCCATTATTCTTGGAATTACAGCTATGTTTACAGCTGTGCGTTTCGGGTATAATGCAATGCCCATATTTTTCATCCTGATTGCGGCCGGAATCCACTACAGAAAGGAGTTCCCTTACTGGAAAGTATATATAATCGGCGCGGTATTACTGATTTTTGCCTGGAATCTCTTCAGGCTTCTTGGCAGGGGTTGATTGTAATAAAAGCTACCACCTGAAATAATCATTCAGTGTATATGAATCCACTTTTTTCAGTTGTTATTCCACTATACAACAAAGAATCTGTTATTGAGAGAACCATTCACTCAGTGTTATCGCAAACTGTTGAAGATTATGAAATAATTGTGGTGAATGATGGTTCCACTGATAACAGTCAAATGATTGTAGAAAAAATTGAAAATCTGAAAATCAAATTAATTGTTCAGGAAAATCAAGGTGCATCTGCTGCCAGAAATAGAGGTATTGAATCATCAATAGGCCAATATATTGCGTTTCTCGATGGTGATGACGTTTGGAAACCCAATCATTTATTTGTAATGAGAAATTTGATTAACAAGTTTCCTTATTGCGGGATGTATGCTACCGCCCATAATGTGAAATTAGAAACGAACAAAGAAAAATTTATAGATTTTGGATTTGAGGAAAATTACGAAGGGGTAGTCAAAAGGTATTTTAAGCATTCAACACATTTTAAAAAACCTTCGAACATTTGACCGATTTTGTTTAATTTTTGATTTTGGGAAATGGGAGAACACCTTGCAATAAGGCTATTGGCCGCAACATCTTATCTGGGTATTTTCATAGTGATACCCGTTGTCTTCTCGGTCAATTTTTTCTTCATCAACTTCCACGTAAAACAAGGCTTTATTTTAATAGTAGTGTGGCTTTTGTTGTTAACTTCCCTTTTGATCAATGAAAATATCGGTTCTTATGTTGTTATACCGGGAACTCTTGTCTTGTCCATATTCGCGATCATTGGCATCACAAACGCCATAAGAGGAAAGGCGGAGAGACTTCCTTTTATTGGAGGCCTTGTTGATATCATTGATAATTGATCATTATTAAAAATTATAAATCTAATAAATATAAATATGAGACTAAAAAACAAAACGGCCGTAGTCACCGGAGCCTCATCCGGACTGGGTTATTCGATCGCTAAAAATTTCAGCGCGGAAGGGGCGAATGTCATTTATTCGGACGTGAATCAAATGGGAAACTTCGATCCCAAAAAAAACGAGCTCTTTGTTGAATGTGACGTTTCAAAAAAAGAAGAAGTGGAAAGTTTAGTATCCGAAGCCGTATCCAAATTCGGAAGCCTCGACATTATGGTGAACAACGCCGGGATCGGGTCCTTGGGCGGTATTATCGATACCGATGATGAAACTTGGTCAAAAGTCTTGGCTGTGAACCTTTCAGGGGTGTTTTACGGAACAAGGGCGGCGGCAAAATACATGAAAGATAACAAGGTTTCAGGTTCTATCATAAATATGAGCTCCATACTGGGCAAAGTCGGTTTTCCGGGGGCGATGGCTTACTGCGTAAGTAAAGGAGGAGTGGTTCAACTTACACATTCGGCGGCGCTTGACTTGGCACAAGACAAGATCAGGGTCAACGCCAT
>PWNW01000168.1 GCA_003557605.1 Spirochaetaceae bacterium | reverse complement strand
CAAGCATTCCATCTGGCGTTGTACAAAATGTAGTACAAACATGAATAGGTAATACCTGTCCTAATCTATAAATTGAAAAGAATTATTGGGTCAGGAACTGTCAAACAACCATGGTTTTTGTGTAGTACAATAAAATTTCGTAATATTGCATTAAATGTTTACATATCTTGCGTATTGCAGTATAATCTGTAGTACAATGTTTGTAAGAAAGAGCACAGTAAACCAGAACGGCAAGTCCTACACCTATCTCCAGCTCGTTCACAACCGTCGGGAACCTTCCGGGAAGGTAAAGACGGATGTCATTCTTAAACTCGGGCGAGAGGATCTCATCTCCTCTTCATTTGTCTCCGATATGGTAGATGCACTGGCTCCCTACGCAGAGCAGGCAATCACACATGCGGATACACAATTCCAGTTTCTTCGTTCACGCGAAGTCGGTGTCGTGTGGTTCCTGAATGGACTATGGAATCATCTCGGTATGGGAAAGGCAATCTCGTCTCTCGTTGAAGATAGAAAGTTCCGTACCCCTATCGAGCGTATGATCTTTGCTATGGTGGCAGCCCGTATTATTTCACCCGGTTCCAAACTCTCCATCGAACATTGGATAGAGAATAAGGTACTTGTTCCCGGTCTTGAGAAAGTAGATGTGCACAACCTCTACCGGGCAATGGATCTTTTGGTCGAGTCAGATGAGCAGATACAGCATGCAGTATTCACTTCCGTTGCAAAGGAAGCCAAGCTTGAACTTGATCTGGTATTTCTGGATACAACGAATACCTACTTTGAATGTGATGTTGACGAGAGCCCTTCAGGACTGCTCAAACGGGGAAGAAGTAAGGATAATCATCCAAAACTTCCTCTCGTCTCTATAGCTTTTGCTGTTACGAAACAAGGTATTCCCATCAGATGCTGGACCTTCCCCGGGAATACCAGTGATCAGAAGATCGTAGATCAGGTAAAAAGTGATCTCGGTCAGTGGAACCTCGGGAAAGTCATCATGGTGGGTGATGCCGGGTTCAACAGTGCTGAGAATCGTAACGTACTCTTGAGAGAATGTGGAGATTTCATCCTTGGAGAAAAACTCCGCAGCGGTTCCCAGGGTGCAGCGGTAGAGGCACTGCATCGTAAGGGACGATACCGCACTCTTGATAACGGGCTGCAGATAAAGAACGTCATCATGGATGAGGGATTAGCGAGCGAGCGAAGATTTGTCATCGTAAAGAATCCTGATACTGAAAAACGTGATCGTCTAGTTCGTGACAGTATTGTTGATGAAATACAACGCAGGCTTGATGAACTTTCCCAGATGAAAGGAAAGGATCACACAAAAGCTGCCTGTTCTCTTCGTTCCCATGGGACCTTTGGTCGCTATATCGTTCAGACAAAGGGCGGAGTGCTCAAGATAGATAAAGCGAAGATCGCATCTGAGGAACTTCTTGATGGGAAATTCCTGGTAAGCACCTCCAACATGGCCCTTGATGCAGCTGATGTCGCTATGGGATACAAGCAGCTGTTTGAAATTGAACGAGTATTCAGGGACATGAAGCATATTCTTGAGATCCGGCCTGTGTACCACAGATTGGATGACAGGATTCGATCTCACATTCTCATCTGCTGGATGGCAATGGTGCTGGTTCGATATGCTGAGGAGAAAACAGGATCTACCTGGTTTTCGATTTTTAGAACACTCGATGATATTACCGCAGGACTGATTGAGACAAGGAGTTCCACTCTCTGGTACACCTCTCAGATTTCTGATGAAGCGAAGGACCTGTTCTCGAAGCTCTCACTGAAGGTGCCCGGTAAAGTTCTGGAAGTTAAACCGAAGACGTAGTACAAACAAATTTTGGCAGATGCTAAGCTAACTTATTTTCAAATATAGTTTAGCTTAGATTTCTTGTACTACTAACTGCTCAACACCAGCTACCCTGTTACCGTGGCAGGCTGTCTGTCAGCTGCCGGGCAGGAGCCATAATAAAGCCGCTCCCCTTGGGGAGCGGCTCCATCATACTTCCTGCCTGCAGAACACTGCTGTGCAGGATCTGTTGTTCTCGAGCAGAGCTGCTACATTAGCTCTCCAAGTTTCTTGAAGAGATCCCAGCGACGCTTCGCATCCTGGGCTGATTCCTCAAAGAGCCTTTCAGCATTGTCCGGATTCGTGTTGTACAGTGAGGTATAGCGCCGTTCGCCCTTGATGAATTCTATGTAGTCACTCTTTGGGTCCTTGGCATCAAAGCTGAAGCGTTTGCCCTCCTCCAAGGAAGGATTAAACCGATAAATCGGCCAGTAGCCTGATTCAACCGCCTTCTTCATCTCAACCTGGGAATACCGCATGTCGATCCCGTGGTTTATGCAGGGAGCATAGCAGAAGACGATGGAGGGCCCTTCATAGGCCTCGGCCTCCAATAGTGCCTTCTGGGCCTGGTTCCTGTTTGCCCCCAGTGAGATTGAAGCAACATATACATATCCATAGGACATGCACATCAGTCCCATATTTTTCTTCCCCAGGGGCTTTCCAGCCTCGGCAAATTTAGCAACTGAACCGATGGGAGTAGCCTTTGAGGCCTGACCACCAGTATTGGAGTAGACTTCCGTGTCCATCACCAGGATATTCACATTCTTCCCGGAAGCAATGACATGGTCGACTCCGCCGAATCCAATGTCATAGGCCCAGCCGTCGCCGCCGAAAATCCAGACGCTCTTATCTACAAAGTAGTCCTGCAGTTCCCTGATCTTCCTCAGCACTGTCAGTGCCTCACCGGAAGCCTGACCTATCGCCTGGTCAAGGGTCTGCTTTACCTTTTCCTGT
>PWNW01000204.1 GCA_003557605.1 Spirochaetaceae bacterium | reverse complement strand
GGCTGAGGTGAGGATTGACGGGGGGAAGGTTTCATTTACTGCGGGGGGAGAGGGAAATCCCTTTGATCTGCTGAGTGATGAGGTGTCCCTCTACGGCAGGGCTTCATACCGCAGCGGTGATGCGGAGGTTTCATTTACTGCGGCTGCTTCACCGAAGGGGTTTTCCCATATTGCTTTGGAGACGGCATTCAGCGCTGCTGATGCATCTTCTGCTGCACGGAGGGGTGAGGGGACTGCTTCACGGTTCTTCGGTGAGGTGTCCCAGGGCTTCAGTGGTGATTTCTCGGGGGGCACGTTCTACGGTATTACTTCTGTTTCTGCGGGGTATGACGCTCCGTCATTCGGGTTTGCCCTGGGTTCCCGGTTCATCTATGAAGGAGATCCCTTTTTGTGGGACACTCTGTATGATGTGAGAAAGGAACAGTCCCCTGCGGGACTGTGGAATATGGGACGGGGTCTTACGGGGTTTGCTTCTGTGATGGATATTGCCTATGATCTGCTTTCTCTTGTCTCCCGGGTGAGAATTGGTGCTCCCGGAGACGGGCTGTTTCTTTCTGCGGGTCATCGTGATGCATACAGAATGGGCACTGGTATAATACTCCGTGACCTGGACCCGATGTCTGATTTGCCGATGATCACCCGGGTGCCGCTGCTTCTTGAGGCGGGGGGTGACTCTTTTGGATTAGAGTTCTTCCTGGATGATATCACCTTCCCGGTGATATCAAGTGTGAGGGTGAGTTTGAGCACTTCGGGTGATCATCCGATGGAGTTCGGTGCCGGTGCGACGGCGGACTTCGGGAATATTAGGAGCTATGTGTATCCCTTCGGGGATTCGGTGCATTCTGCTGCTGATATGGTAAGAAAAACGTTGTTCATGCCCTTTGCTGATGCCAGGGTGCCGGTGTACCGTACGGGGGATTTTACTGCCGAGGCGGCAGGTTCCTTTGCGATGCTCATTCCGATTGACCAGGATCTGCAGGTGGGGGGATTCTCCCGCTATTCAATTTTTGCCGGGGCACGTTTTGGGTTTTCAGATGAGCTGTTTATTCATTTTGGTCCTTCTGCGGTGAGGGGAGAACTGCGTCCTGGTCTGATGGGACGGGAGTACTACCGTCACCGGGATGATGTGGTGTCAGGGGTGATGGGATCCTCTTCTGATGACTTGAGTCTTTCACCGGGGCTGTTTACTGAGGTGCTCTACTGCACTGAGGGTGCTGAGGTGTCCTTCTACGCTGATCTGCCGTTAAATGATGTTTTTTCGGGAAGCATGGGCCTCAGGGGTGCCCTCAGGGCCCTCTCAGGGGAGATTTCTGCGGGTGCATCAACCCCTCCCGGGGTGATATCTCTGGGAGATTCTCGGTTCTTTGTGCAGGGTACATGGGATGCCGGTGCGGTGGAGGTGACCGGTTCCTTCAGCGGCGGGGCAGGGGCCCCTGCGGTGTATAAGGTTGAAGCTTCCGTATCCCACAACGGCTGGAACCAGCGTTAGTGTCGGGGTAGTTCTTTAGGGGTCAGTTGATGGAGAAGATGATTGTTCGCTCAGGTGATATTTCCTGGAAGGCTGTTGAAGATGAGATTATGATAATCGATGAACATGAGGGTACGTATTTCTGCCTGAATGCCGAGGCTGCTGCGGTTTGGAGGTTCCTTGATGCTTCTCGGACCCGCAATGAGATTCTGGGGTTCATGGAGGAGAACTTCCATATCCGTACGAAGAAGCGCAGGACAGAGATTGCACGCCTCGTTGATGATATGCTGCAGAAGCGGTTTATTGTGTTCCATGAGGAGCCGGAATAGGTCAGGGGACAGGTTTAATGCTGATGCCCATGGTTCCGGTTCCTCTGATCTGCATGGTGTAGGTGCCTCTCTGCAGGGAGAGGTGCACTTGATCACTGGAAGGTATTCCTGATACGGGTTGTCCTGATGCATCCAGGGCTTCGGTGAGGAGATCATGTTCATAGAGGGTGATTTCCACTGAAGCAGTATACTCACCGGAGCTTTCATCCTTGATGCTCAGCAGCAGGTCATCTCCTCCGACGCTCAATGTCATCCACTGTGATGGTCCTCTCAGGTCCAGTTCCTGGTATTCCCCGCTGCTGTTTACTGACAGCGATCCTGATATGGGCAGGGTGAATCCCAGTGACTGGGTCCGGTAGGTTACCTGCAGTTCCGGTGATGTGCTTTCCCCCCGGACTGACCTGAACCAAAGTTCGTCGGGGGAGTTGATGCTTCCCAGGGAAGTGACGTTCCTCCAGGTGATTCGGTCGGTGCTGTACTGGGTCTCAGTTCCTGGGTCCTGCCTGAATCGTATGACTGATCCTCTTCCGATGACTCCTGTTCCGGGATAGACTTCAGGGACCTGGGGTTCGATGTTTTCGATTTCCAGGAATAAAATATCTGGTGCGTCTATCCATTCTGTGGTTGATACCTGAAACTCTTTCAGATTTTCATCTTTTTCTTTTTCATCCCGGCTTATTGCCCGGATGCCTCCTTGTTCTCTGGTGTGCCAGGGGCCTGCTGCGGGGAGTGTATGGTCCTGTTCTACTGTTATAGCTTCATTCTCGGAGTAGACTACTGCAGCCCCTGGAAGGCTGCGGGGTTCAGGCAGGCGGTGGGGGCTGTGGTACCACTGCCCCACCGTCGACTTTGGTGATATCCTCGCATGGATGATGGAATCACTTGTTCCGGTGGGGGTTTCCCCTCCGATGAGGTAGATTCTTCCGTCATGGACTGCTGACGCACTTCTTGATATGGGATATGGGAGTCGTATGGGATTCACTGACCAGGGGATGGGGACAAATCCCAGGTCTCCGTTGGAGTG
>PWNW01000371.1 GCA_003557605.1 Spirochaetaceae bacterium | reverse complement strand
TAATCCGGCGAAACAAGTCAAGGATACGCATGAGCGCAATATCCTCATCCTTAACGATCTGAATATTCAACAGCTCATTATCTGTCTGTGTGAACTTCTCACGTGATACAGAACGCACTTTTTCCGCAGTTGATTTGTCACGAAAGGGTACCCAAGGAGATATCCCGAATTGAAATGCTGAATCATGGTTCATGGCAATTACTCCTAAAATGTCATCAATGTCCAGTATGTTTCTCTTGACGGGAAAATATTTTCATGCAAAATATACATACCGGTACTGTACTGGTATATGGTAATCGGTGATTCTGCATCTGTCAACAAACTTTTGCTCGTATTGAGCGTAAAAAAACTGGAGGCGATATGGAACCAATAAACCGTATATGCTCAGATGATTTAGCAGGAAAAATTATTGATGTGCATTCCCATGTCGGTGTCTCGGTCAGCTGTTATGCCGGTGCCAGTTCATACCCCTATGCTCAGTCAGCAGAAAGTCTCTACTACCGGCAGATTTCACAGGGAATTGATGTCAATGTGGTTTTCTGCTTATCAGGTGACCTTCACTTTAATATCAAAAAAAAGATTGCCCAGGGAATCATAGAACCTGCTGAACACCCCATTTCAGAAGCTCCCTTTGAGCTGGAGAACCTCATACTGTGCCGTGAAGTGTATGAATGGTGCAGCTCAATAACACATCGGTTTCTACCCTTTGCAAGCATTGACACAGGACGGTCAGTGCCAAGGCAGATAAAAAACCTGGAATCACTTGAACAGCGCTACCCCATATATGGAATGAAGGTGCATGGTGTAGGCCTGCAGACTAAGGTGATCAATATTCTGTCCAAGGGCCGTCCGTTTCTTGAGTTCGCTGAATCCCGGGGAATTCCTATACTTTTCCATACAACGTCCACAACTGATGATGAATACTCTCATGCCTCCGATGTTCTGAAGATTGTTGAGAAGCATCCGGAAAACCGATTCTGCCTGGCACACTGCATACTCTTTCACCGCGGATATCTCAAAGAAGCACACCAGGCACCAAATGCCTGGGTTGATACCTCAGCATTGAAAATCCAGGTCGATCTGCTCAAGGACTGTATTGGGACCTATATCGATAAGAAAGATGTCATTGATGCTGATTTTTCTGATCATCGGAAAGTTATGCAGGCTCTCTGCAGCGAGTTTCCCGGTACTATTATCTGGGGCACTGATGCACCTGCGTATACCTATATTACACGCAGGAAGCAGGGATCCTCAAATTACCGGGATTTTCGCTACAGCGGGACCTATGAGGATGAGACAGCTGCGCTGAAATGCCTTCCGGATACCCAGCAGAAGGAAGTTTCTGGTATGTATACACGAAAGTTTTTATTCGGTGCATAGCACCCTGCTCAGCTTGAATCTCTCCATGGACGAACGGCTGAGTCAGCATCTTTTCTGCACCCCCGCTTGAGCATGACAAAGCTGTCACACCCCAAGCAGGAAGGTGCTGCTGTTTTATATCAGAGATATTTTTGAAGATGCGCCGTAGAGGCCCTCTGCGGTATCGGCAATCAGCTTTCGGCCGTTCTTATAGCATATCGCCTCAACATCATCCCGGGAGAGCCCCAGCCGCTCGGCAGCCCGCCTGAAAGCCCTGAGTTCCTCGTACATGAAGAAAGTAAGAGATTCGGCATCGCTTCCGTCGGTCTCCCTCATGTTCGGGTCGCCCGATACATCTCCGTACATTCCCTTCGGAACAATATTAATATACCTGCCGTCCTCACAGATCCTGCGCATCCTCATCCGTAGAATAGGAAGATCTGAACCAAACAGGAACCGCTGCGGTCCCACCATGTCCAGAGCCCGGTACATTGCCTCATCCTGGGTAGTGGCGCTGAAATCAAAGGTAAGGTGTTTCGTATGCTTCAGCAGTTCAAAGGCGTCACCGAAATCCTCAGGACAGTACGCCCTTCCGATGTGCGCATAGATTACCCTGAGATCAGGATACTTTTCCTCAATTTCCAGCATCTGGGCTATGTTGACCGGATCACCCAGCCGTCCGTCCCTCGGTATATGCAGCATCAGTATCATCTTGTGCTGGTTAAGCACCTTGAGCTGGTGATGGGGAATGAAGTCAAAGATCCTTATTTCCTTGCGCGGAAGGTATGCAGGTGACAGATTCAAATATACCTTAATGCCCAGGTGATGTCCTTCGGTGACCCTGCTGAACAGCTCCTCTCCCGACCATTCGGGAAACGCATACATGAGTGACGGCACGCCGTGCTTCACCGTACATTGAGAAATATACCCGTTGAGGGCCTCCCAGTCATCCTCCCGGGTAAGACTGGAAAAAATCAGCGGAAGCACCTGCTTCCCGGGAAACATCAGCTCATAGGTCCTCTGCAGGTCCTCAAGAGGATTGTCTTCCGCCACCAGGCTGGGCCATGTGACCGTACGCTTCTGTTCCTGCTTCTCCTTCTTTCTATACTGCTTCAGCCACACATGGGTGTGGATATCGATCATCTTATCGGGGAGAAAAGATGCAAGCTCCTCCCGGTACACCTTCCGGTCAATATCACGTACTTCAAACAGTTCTTCTTTCATAATACCTCGTTCTCCATTATTTAACGAATTACCTGAACATCCCATCCGGCGGTCATGCCGAAGGTCCTGAGCACTTCAACGTCTTCATTGTAGACTACTGCCTTGTGATGAGTTCCTCCCAGCATGCTGTAGCGCTGGAGAAACTCAGAGATGCTGCCTTCAGCAGGCCGCACCCAGCCATGCACTGACTTGGTAAAGGAAGAATCGAAATAGGAATGCACCGTCACCGGAGCAATGATCAGCCGGAACTTACCGCCTGCAAGCGGCACCAGGTTCACCACTGAAGCGTCCCCGCCGGAAAACTGTCCCACCGCATACACCGGCTCATCGGCATCGGAATAGCGGTACGCCTTCATGGTATACCGGAAGGGATCGCATACCCGGGGATTCACCTCTCCCATGTGACTGAGGAAGATCTGGTTTCCCGCCCAGTCAGGACAGAACATCTCGGCAAAGGATGACCGGGGATTGATCTTCAGCAGCGCCGAAACCATTGAAGCTGTCAGGACGTCCCCTTCACCGGCATACCCGAATCCCTTGTACATTCCGTAGGAAGCAGCAAGAAAGGGCACCCGGTTTACCTGCAGGTCCCTGGTAACCTGCAGAAAATTGCAGGTAAACCCCGAAAGTCCCTCGCTGTTCATCCATGACATAATATGTTCGGTTATTTGAAGGTTAGCCTTCAGGGCCCCTTCCGGCACATCTTCAAGAGAACCGCTTAATTCGATGTCCTGCTGCAGTGCAGACAGCACATCCGGGGAGGTAGGCTGCTGCTCAGAAAAGGGAATGATCTTTACACCGATCTCCTGTTCCAGCACTTCAGGGGAAACCTGGAAGTCGCCCATTCCGGCAAAGGGATCTCCAATAAGGCCGATTTTCATGCCCTTCAGGGACCTGGCCGCAGAGATCGCACGGACTCGTCCCAGCACCCGGTCAAGAACATCTGAATGCTCCCAGTGTCCCGCCTCAATGAAAAACTCCCGCTGGTTTCTTACCAGCATGCTGCACATATCCTGGGCTCCATGAATTCCATGGTTGAATGAAATCTTGGCAGCATCCTGATGAGGGCCAAAGTCATAGTCCGGAGTAGTATCAAGAACTACAATCGGCAGATTACTCTCAAGGAGCGGCTCAATAACCTCCAGAGACGGTGAATAGGCAAGATGGATGGTCACCACTGCATCAACAGACTGAGCTGAGAATTCATCCAGAGCACGGGCAAACTCTTTACGCACCCTGCACACCGGAGAGGTAACCACCTCCGCACCCTTTCGGCTGAGCACCTCGGCAATCTCATGGTAAAACGGTTCAACCTTGCTCCGGGTTTCCGGAGAGGCATCATCATACAGCTTCAGGTACAGCGGCAGCAGACCGATTTTAATACCCATAGCATTCCCCCTTTACGTACACAAACGCTCAAAACAACAGCATTATGCCTTTTATGATAATCATGCACGAGCTAAAAGACCAAGTCAAGTATATTTTGTATGTAACATTCATTTTAACATGCTTATTTGCAAATTTTAACTTCCATGGTACAATAATTCAACCATATCTCCGGAGGGACATCATATGGAGTATTTCATCGGACTTGACCTCGGCACTACCGCTGTGAAGGCGGTCTCCCTTTCTGCAGACGGCACGGTTCTGAGGGAATGCACAAAAAATGTGCAGTTCATTGAGGCAGCAGAGCCGTCAGCTGTTGAGATAGACCCGGACGGCTACTTTCAGCGGATTTGGGAGATCATCAAAAATGTGACCCTTGATTCCTATACACTAAAAGGAATTGCCTGGGCAGCTGCAAGCGGAAACCTGCTTTTTCTTGACCAGCAGTGCTTTCCGGTTTCTCCCATTTACAGCTGGCTTGACACAAGACCTGCGGACGGTTCAATAAGCAGGGAACTGTCTGCCCTGGACAGCGACTGGGTCTACCGTACCGTGGGATGGCCTGTTTCCCCCCAGTTCCCCCTCGGGCGGCTGCTATGGCTGAACAAACACACCCCATCCCTGGTGAATGGTTCACACAGAATATGTATGAATAATGACTATTTGGGATATCTGCTTACCGGAAAGTTCCTTCTGGATGACTCCACCGCAACAACCTTCTACCTCTATGACCAGGAAAAGAAAGAACCTTCAGAAGAACTTCTCTCAATCACTGGCGTCAAGACTTCACAGATTTCCCCGGTACGTCAGACCGGTACGGTCCTGGGAGAGCTGACCCCTGAAGCCCATGCCCTGCTTGGACTCCGGCAGGACACCCCCGTAAAGGTGGTCCTGGGGTCCTTTGACCATCCTTCAGCGGCTCGGGCTGCCGGACTTGCTGAAGAAACCCAGCTGATGCTCTCCTGCGGCACTTCATGGGTGGGATGCATGATTCTTCCGAACCGCAGCTGGGGACTGGAGAACAACATGCTCATTGATCCGTTTACCAGCAGCTCTGGAGGCAGCTGGTTCGGCATGATCAGTCTTCCCGGTGCGGGCAAGCTGTTTGACCTGAAGGTCCGGCAGTTTTTCTCTCAAATCTTGCAGGAAAGCTCACCATGCTTTAAGACCTTTGACCGCCTGGCCGTGGAAGCTGATGCTTCACAGGTGCCGGTCCTTCAATTCTTTGATGCTCCCGATGAAGAGGACTTTACAAAACTTGCAAATACCTATACAAAGGAGAGCATTGCCCGGGGTATCCTTGAATCAGTCGTGTTTCAGTTTACTGCCCTCCTGGAAAGCAGAGGGATCAGCACTCAACAGTACCGTGAAGTGCTTCTGGTCGGCGGACCCACGAAGAGCCCGATATGGCCGCAGATTATTTCTGACATGTTCGGGAAACCGCTATATATCAGGTTCGGTCAGAATGCCGGAGCAGTCGGAGCTGCAGCAGCTGCGGCAGCAGGGACGGGCACCAGTATTGTTCTCAGCGACCATGCTGAGGCAGCAGAACCGGATGCTGCCGTCTCCAGACTGGTCCAGAACAGGTATCAGGAGTTTCTCCGGAGGAGATGACATGTCAAAAATTCAAATGCGTGAACAGAAACTTATGGAACTGCTGCAGAACTACAGACGTCTCGACATCAAGCAGGTATCAGAATGGCTGAAGGTTTCCGACACCACCGCAAGACGAATGTGCTCCAAGCTTGAGGAAAACCAGAAGGTTATCAGGCTGCATGGCGGAGTGCAGCTCTCAGAGCAGTATCTTAATGACTATTCCTATCATAACAAGGAGATGCGATATCTCCATGAAAAGGTCGCCATCGGGAAGTACTGCGCATCCCTCGTGGAGTCCGGGGACCGTATCTTCTGTGATTCCGGTACGACGGTGCACCAGTTTGTCCTCAGCCTGATAAACAGAATCAAGAAAAAGGAAATCCAGGATATTGTAATCCTCTCAAACTCACTGGCAAATTTTGATCCCATTGCCGACTACTGCAAGGTGATTCTCCTGGGAGGAGAAGTACGGCTTTCGAGGCTCGACGTGTGCGGATCAATTTCTGAAGATGTGCTGAAAAAGTTTCACATCACCAAATCAATGCTCGGAGCAGATGCAGTGAACAGCACCAAGGGGTTTATGACCACCGATGAACGTACCGCACGGATGAATGAGATAGTCCTTGCCGATGCCGACAACTCCTACGTGCTGTGTGATTCTTCGAAATTTGAAAGATCCTCCTTCATCTCATATGCCAATCCGGGGATGATCACCCAGGTGGTCACTGACTGGAATATTTCTGATGAGGTGAAGCTGCTGTATTCCCAGATGGGATTCTCACTGAAGATCCTTGAGTCCCCGAAATTTAAATAGACCTACCGCTTCAATTCCCGGGCTTTCGGGAACACAAGCCTGAAGGGGTCAACCTCAATACAGGCAAGAATCTCCTGCTTCTCCAAGGGAACAAATAGATCAGGGTCTGCACGAAAGGATTCAACCTGAACAAACCGGCCAAGTCCTCTGCCGAAAAAGGCTGTGTGCAGATACCGTTGATGCTGCTTCTGCACCAGGGAGATCGGCAGCAGCCTCGTGGTTACGGGGAACCTGACTCCCCGGCTGCGGAGTGAAAACTCTGCAGCCCGAACTCCGTCGACGGTTGCAACAGCCCTGCAGATGCCCTGGTCATCTTCAAAGGCAAAGTCAGCAAGCTCCTTGGGAATGCCCCAGTTCTCCCTTCCGCCGGTTACACTGTCCATGGTGGAAACAAAAATCTTTGTAATGGTGTGGTATCGCCTGCCGGAAAACGGCACCCTGCCGGGAATATAGAGCAGCTCCCGATAGGGTCCTGCATTTGACTCCCGGTAGTCCACCAGCATCATCCACCGAAGGCCTCCTGCTGAGGCATTGAGGTCGGGTACTTCGGTTTTCTTCGGCCGGCAGAGAAAAATGAACCCCCGGCCCTGCAGGTTCCATGGTGCTGGATACTGCATTATGGTCCCTCCCTGAACTGTGCAAGGAATTTCCTGTGCTCCAGAAGCACATACCCCCGAAGCAGAAATGGAAATATCATCCTGGCCAGGAGAAAGAGCCTGGAGGGATAGATGTGGTTTTTTCCATTCTGGAGTCCCTTGACCATCCTTCGGGCAACATGTTCCGGACTTTGGGACGGCCATGGCTTTCGGCTTCCTGCTTCATGAAAGAACTGGGTATTCACCGCTATCGGATAGACCATCTGCAGATGCTGCCCTGGAGACAGCTCATGGCGGTATGCATCGGCAAAGCCCCTCAGCCCCGCCTTTGCGGCGCTGTAGAGGGCATATCCCGGGATAGAGAGCCAGCTCATGGCGCTTGCAGTAATCATCAGGCTGAAGGGCTGAGATCCCTTCAGGGCTTTCAGTTTCTGTGCGGCATAGATCACCGAGATAAGATCCGTATCAATGATGGACTGTATGTGTGCCCAGTCCGGATTCTGAAGACTCTCGTAAAAGGCAAATCCCGCATTGGCGATGAAGATATCCACCGTTCCCATCTGCTGCACCGCAAAACTGAACAGCTCATCAATATCTTCCCTCTTTGATACGTCGCACCGCTTTTTCAGCAGCTTAGGGTGCTCAATATCAAGCGACTCAGCCCTCCGGGACGCCGCTGTGATAGTGCAGTCACGCTTTAGAAGCTCCCTCAGCAGTGCGCTGCCGATGCCTGAGGTAGCACCGGTAAGCACAATGTTCTTTCCGGCAATCTGCACGCTTCACCTCCCCTAAACATCAATATCAATCCCTTCCTCGGCTTTTTTCCTTTTCAGAATGCCCAGCACCTCGGTTTCATTGTAGCAGAGAAAAAACCCCAGTCCCAGGGTGACAAAGATAATAGCTGCGGCACCGGTAAGTCTGATGCCCAGGTCATTGCCGGGAGCACTTCCGAGAAGCAGCAGGGACGGAAAGAGTATGCCTCCGACCATCTGGCCGATTTTTGACATGAATGTCCTGGCACCGTAAAACACCGCTGCCTTGTGGCGGCCGGTCACAAAGGAGTCCGCCTCGGCTATGTCGCCGATGACCGCATTGGGGAGAATGCCGAAGACTGCCAGAGGGATGCCCATCATAACCACTACGACATATGCCTGTGCCTGCGGCGAAAGGGGAATCCTGCCGAGCATGATGATGTACGTATATACCAGGATGAACAGCACGAAGGCGGCATTCATCAGCCGCTTCTTTCCGGTCTTCCTGGCAATAAGGGTAGTAGGTATGTAGAACAGGAAGGAGACTCCGTACATGAGAATCTGCAGCAGGGACGTGAATGCCTCCTGCAGCCTCAGAAGAATCGTCACATAATAGACCAGTCCTGTGCTGGCAATGGTCAGTGCCACCCAGTAGGCAAGGTCCGATACCGCGAAGAGGCGGAAATTCCTGTTGCGCAGTGCAGAGAACAGCGCCTCAATGACCTTCTCATTGTTCGGTTCCTGCCTGCTGTAGGTCTTTTCATCAATGAAAAGGATCGGGAGCATCATGAAAAGAAAGCCTATACCCGCAAAGAGCCCGACGGTAATCTGGAAACTGCCCATGGGACTTATTCCTATAGACTCAAAGAGAGCTTTAATGGCAAAGACCTGGGAACCTACGGCAGTTCCCAGGGCCCATGTGATTGATATCAGGGTGCTGAGAAACAGCCGGTCATCAGGGGTATGGCTCAGCTCCGACATCAGGGCAAAATAGGGAGTCACATACATGGTCATAAACCAGTAGAATACGATGATTGAAGCAAACACCCAGACGGAATTAACTGCGCTGTATCCGGGAACGGGAGGAAGAAACACCAGCAGGGAAAGCAGTGAAAAGGGAACTACGCTGATGGAAAGGAACTTCCTCCTTCTTCCCATAGGGGACCTGCTTCTGTCGGAAAGCACCGCAATAAGCGGATCGGTGACCGCATCGAAGAGCCGCCCGGTTCCAAAGGCAAGGCCGATGATTGTAAGCACTCCCAACACTGCCCCCTGGAAAATCCTCTGGGGAAATACGTCCCCTCCAGTTTCCGGCGGCATATAGAAGTAGACCAGCAGCATTCCGGGAGCATAGGAGGCCAAAGACCATCCAAACTGGCCCAGGGAAAAGAGTATCTTTCGGGAAAGAGGAAGCTGTTTCATTTTGCGTGCTCCATACCATGTACAATTACAAACATTACATCATGTAACAATACACTATTTTCCTCTTCCCTGCCACAAAAACTTTCTGTCACTATTGGATTTCCGGCACTCCAGTGTCAGCACTGTCCAGTATGGTCTGTATCACCGTATCCTGATCAAGCCACCAGTCCCTGCTCCAGAGGGTAAGAATACGCCATCCCCGGGATTCCAGCACCGTTCTGCGGTGAATGATGCTCTGTCTGGCGGTTCCGCTGCATTCCCCGCAGAGTATGCCAAGCACATACCTGCCGGTACTGCTGTCATACACTGCCAGATCAACCCTGAAGGGGGAGCATCCCGCACATGCATGGACCTGCAGTCCCCGCTGGGTGAGCTCATGATGAACAGCTTCAGTCAGTTCATTGGCAGCAGGTTCCTCTATGGTGCCGATATCTTTCAGTACATCCTGCAGCTGATCCTGATCTTCAGGCATGGTTTTAACATAGGAAAGAAACTGGTCAAAAAGATCACTTCCGGTTGACTCTGCCTCCGGTGATATTACATAAAGCTTCTTGGAAGCCCTGGTAAGTACGGTATTCAGCAGATGCCTGCCCCGCTTGTCATGAGGAAGGGCATCACCGTCCCCGGCTAGCAGGATAATGATGTCCCGGGCCCATCCCTGCACCTCCTCAGCCCTCCTGATAAAAAGCCCCTGGTACTTGAATCCTTCAGTACGCTCCCGTTCGTCCCGGCATGCCTTTCTGAAGGCGCCATCCTTGGAAGCAAGGGTGTTCACCGCCCGGGAAACAGCCTGCTGCTGTGATTCTGTCCAGGTAATGATTCCTATCGTCTCCCGGTCTGTTCGTGAACTCAGTACTTTCTGCAGAGTCTTAACGGCACTCTCAGCCTGGGAACTGCTTACCACCAGCTCAATTGGAGGCTCTGCGGTCCAAGGACAGGGAACTGAACAGATCTTCCCCCCATAGCTTACTGCATTCTGGAAGGCAAACAGCCGTTCATCAATGCACCGGTACTGGTGTTTCAGCCTCACAGTTTCCAGTGAATCAGCGGCACTGAGAAGGCTGGGATCATCGGCATCTGCCGAATACAGCAGGGTATCATCACCGAACACGGCAATTTGCTTTCCCCGGCACATCACCGGCAGGGCCTCTGAGACGGTAATCAGGGAGGCTTCATCAAAAATGACAAGATCAAAGAGCTGGGATGCCTCGGTTACCGTAAGAGCAGCATCAGCGGTCATCAGCCAGCACGGCATCAGATCAAGCAGCCCCTCCTGCAGGAATTTCCTGGTAAAATCGCTTAGAGAAACATCCTTCTCCCCTGTCCCAAGCTCAGCGCTGATCTGCTGGGGAAGCCAGCTTTTCTCCAAAATATCGGCTGCTGCCTTCTCCACCCTTCTGGCCACCAGCCGGGGAATAAGCTCCTGCTTCAGGGCCATAGCCTCTGAAGTACGCTCAATACCTTCCTTGCTGTGTTCAATGAAGGAGATCACTTCGTTGTGCTGCGCTTCGGCATGAAGAATCTGGCAGATATATAGAGAATTCTTCACCTTCTGCTTTCCAGTCTCCCGTATTTGGTCAATTGAGTACCCGCAGTGCTTCACCATGCCGCTCAGTGCAGAACCTGCGGCATCTCCTATCGATGCAGACTGGGCATCAAGCAGTGACATGTCATCAAACTGATGCTCCAGAACATCCTTCAGACTTCTCAGATAATCATCTGTTTGAGAAATTTTTCCCTGCACCATGTCTGCAAACAATGCATGTACCTTCTTATCCTGCAGAAATTCGGTAAGTGATTCAGCGGTCTCAAGGAGATCCATATACCGCTGCGCCTGTACGGCAAGGTCACCGACTGCAACCGACAGCCCTTCTTTTCCGCTGTAGGGAATCCGTACGGAGCAGGCATCGGCAATTTCATCAAGCCTGTCCATGATCTGCAGGGTATAGCGCAGTTTTCTGCTGAAGCTGAACCCCCCCGTCTTTCCGATGGAGAACTGTTTGAGCTTTTTCAATGATTTCCAGAACTTCGGCTGCCAGGCATGGGAGTGCTGCATGGTCTCCACCAGATCTTCAAGAGTATTCCTGTCGAAAGGCACATCAGCCGGAAGCAGTTCGGATG